>DASPOC010000039.1:0-15225 GCA_035626195.1 Bathyarchaeia archaeon
GGTGTTAGCAGCTTTCGTTAAGTAAATATATGGTCGTGCGAGACTTTACTTAGTAGCGTGCGCCGCTCGGATGAGCAGTTGCGCTCGTATGGAAAGTAGCTATAGCCCGGTAGTGTAGCGGTCAATCATGTGAGACTCTGGATCTCACGACCACGGTTCGAATCCGTGCCGGGCTATTTGTGTTCACGTGAGTGGTTCGAGTCGCAGCTTCCCCCGCGTACGCTCCCACTCCTCGAGAGGGATGCTGTACTTCTTTTCGATGGCATCTCGGTAGCAGGGGCCACTATTGTACGCGCAAAATGGGATGATTAGTCCGTCAGGGACTGCGTAGTGGATAGCGCAACGCTTGACCCGCTCCACGTCGTAGTTGTAGGCGTCCATGAAATGCATGCCGCCGATAAAAAGGCTACGCTTATGAAAGTCTCCGAGCGTTTTGTAGTCGTGATGCAGCAAGACCGTCTTGATCAATTCCTTAAACTGAATGGACTTCGGCTCATTCTCCTCGTCGACGAGTGAATTTAGAGCTAGCAGCCCTCGCATAAGCGCTGCCGGCTTGCGCAGCACACCGCCATTATTCAGGTTGTTCGCAAGCTTCTGCGTAAGCTCAAAGAATTTGTCAACGTCCACGAATCTATTTATCGGGATGAGCTTCCTGTCCTCGACGAACAAGTAGGTGGCGATGCCACAGTGCGGATGGCAGCTAAATTCGATCTGAGGCGCTCCTGTGTAAGCCTCAATGAGTTTTGAGATCGAAACGACACACGGCACGGGATAAAAGTCGTCAGCCTTTATTTGCCCGCCCGTCTGCTGTTCTATGTTAAATGCGAGATCAGGTAAAGTAAACCTTTGTGCGTTTCGCAGGGCCGGTGCCAAATCGTTCGCAGCGCCGGTGAAAGCCATTGGTTGGAAGTTGATCCCTCTGATTACGTCCACGTTTTCAGCTGCAAAAAGGATTATTCTGCCGACTTCGTGGTCATTTAGCCCGCGACCGATCGTGGGAACCAGCACTACGCCTTGGCCGACATCTCTGCAGTTCTCGATGGCTTTCTTTTTTAGCTCAATGAACCTGTCAGTCTGCCTGGATACACCGTTAAATTGAAGATATACTGTGCTCAGCCCAGCACGTCTAAGTGTGCCTGCAAGTGTCTCATCTTTTGCAAGCCTGATACCATTAGTGGCAATTTGGGTCTGAATAAAACCCAGCTCAACCGCCTTGCTGATGATCTCGGGGAGATCGTCCCTCAGCGTAGGTTCGCCGCCCGAAAACTGCACCGCAAGCGTCGGGACAGGGCGTTCTTCGCGCAGCGTCGTAAGCATATCCGTGAGTTGCTCGAAAGTAGGTTCATAGACGTAACCCCGTGCGTGGGCATTAGCAAAACACCATTCGCAGCGCAAGTTGCACCGGTTGGTCACGTCCACGTTTGCGAGACACGTGGATGTCAGATGGACATCACAGAGGCCGCATTCGAGTGGACAGGCGTCGTGAAGCGTTAGTTGTGGGTTCTGAACCCCTTTCCCAGCGTACGAAAAGCGCTCGGCCTTGTGGTACATCTCTGCGCTGGACCAGTACAACTCGTCGAATACGCCGTGATCAGGACATCTCTTGACCATCCACACCTGGCCGTCCTTTTCATAGATGGTGGCTTCAATGGGCTTCAGGCATTCGTGGCACAAGGAAGTCGTCTCCTTAGGTAATGTGGCGGGCGCTTCGTAAATTGACATGCAGTTCTCCAGTTTTTCCTCGTTTTCTAATACAGCTTTTATTCTGTTACTATTATTATTTTGTGCTTTGATGGGGCGGGTGCAGCGCGGCAGTTACACCGTGCTCCTCACGATTACGGACCAATTCGGCCGCCGGAGACAGACTTAATATGTATGATGCGCCTTTCGCAATGCAATGCTTGCTCTCATTATTGATGCCCTGTGGCTAATGCTCCCTGCATACGTGCCTAACTCGAGTGCCGTCCTATTTGCAGGGAAAACTCCTCTCGATCTCGGTCGGAACTTTGTCGACGGAAGAAGGATTTTTGGACCGGGCAAGACGTTTAGGGGGCTAATCGGCGGGACGTTGTCGGGAATCGCAGTGGGTCTGCTCTTACAACTCATCAAAAACAGCACGCAGATCGGCGTGCCCTCATTTGAGCCTGTTTTGGTCGTAGTCACTTTATCATTAGGGGCGATGCTCGGAGACCTCACAAAGAGCTTCTTTAAGAGGAGGCTGGGGATGGATCGGGGGGCCCCGCTTCCTATTGCCGATCAGCTCGACTTTGTCATCGGTGCGTGGGTGCTCACGTATGCTTTTTTTAGCGGCTGGTTCACCCTCAACTTTACGCCCCCTGTAATGGTCGTCGTCCTGATCGTAAGTCCGTTCTTGCATCTCGCCGTCAACTTCATCGGGTTCAAGCTTGGCAAGAAAAAGGAGCCGTGGTAACTAATGGAGCAGCTTCAACAGCAAGGCCTTGTGAGCGTGCAATCGGTTTTCCGCTTGATCAAAAACGGCTGAATGTGGTCCGTCCATCACTTCGTCAGTGATCTCCTGCCCACGGTGAGCGGGAAGACAGTGGAGAACGATCGCGTCGCTTTTTGCTGCATCGAGCACATTGCTGTCAATGCGGTACTCAGAGAAGGCGCGGGCACGTAGTGCAGAGGCTGCTTCGTCTCCCATGGAAACCCAGGCGTCCGTATATAGAACATCTGCAGCGCAGGCTGCTTCGAGCGGATCGCGTAGGATTCTCACGGCGGACAGCTGCTGACCTCTGCGCAGAATCGCGCCGTTCGGTTCATAACCAACTGGGCAGGCGACGTCAACGCTCATACCCATCAGCGCGCACGAAAGGATTGCTGAATTGCAGACATTGTTTCCGTCTCCAATCCATGCAAGTTTCATACCGCGGAGCGTCCCCTTCTTTTCATAAATCGTCATCAGGTCTGCGAGCAGCTGACATGGATGCTCGATATTCGAAAGGGCGTTAATCACAGGGACTGAGGCGTTTTTGGCCATGTCAATGACCGTTGAATGGCTGTTTACCCGCATGATGATGCAGCTCAGATACCTGGAGAGCACGCGCGCCGTATCCGCGGTCGTCTCCCCTCGTCCCAACTGAAGATCATTCCAGCTCAAGTAGATAGGATATCCGCCCAACTCGACCACCGCAACCTCAAACGCCGTTCGCGTTCGAGTCGATGGTTTTTCAAATATCATCCCTAGAGTTTTGTGTTGTAAAGCGTTCGAGAATATCCCTTTTGATCGTTCTCCTTTGAGGCGGATGGCAAGCTGGAGGATCTGAAAGATCTCATCTTTCGTCAAATCGCCTATAGAAATAATATTCTTCATTGTGGATGCTTTCGTGGGGCAGTTCTTAGCCACGCGTCCCTGATGCGCTTCATGTGCTCAACGCGACTCTGTACCAGCTCTTTTTTCCCGATGTCATGCCGCGCAAATACATCACCCTTAATAAACTGAAGTGCTTGCTCTGCTCGTTGCTCGGCATTTTCTATCGTATCTGCTACACCGAGGACTGCCAAAGCTCGAGATGTGGTGGTCATGATCGTGCCGTCGCGGTCATCGACACTTGCAAAAAACAGCGCGGCATCGATGCGGTCTGTATCGATGGTGATCTCCGTTGGCTTGGGGTTCGTTGGATATCCGGCCGGCACAACATATTTGCAGACAGTTGCACGAAGTTCGTAATCAGCCTGCTTCAACGTGCCATCAATAGCCGATTCTGCGAGCTCGATGAAGTCGGATCTAAGGAGTGGAAGAATGTTCATCGCCTCGGGATCCCCGAATCGACAGTTGAACTCGACCACCATGGGTCCCGTTTGTGTAAGCATGAATTGGCCGTACAAGATACCCTTGAACGTAATACCCTCACGATTCATCGCGTTTACCGTATCTTGCATTATAGTTACAGCAGCGCGATAGTCGCCTTCGTTCATGAAAGGCAATACATAAGACTTGTCTGTGTAAGAACCCATACCTCCCGTATTCGGTCCGAGGTCGCCTTCGAACGCGCGCTTGTGATCTTGAACCGCTGGTGCGGGTGCTAACACGTTCCCGTCAACGAATGCTTGCACCGTGAATTCTTCTCCAGAAAGGCACTCTTCAATGACCACAGGCCCTCGAAGCGTCTTTAGGTAGTTTTTGCCCTCAGAATAGCTGTTCACTACTACAACACCTTTTCCTCCAGTCAAACCAACTGGCTTGATTACTAACTCCTCTTCATCGATGTTGTCTTTGATGAAGCGATCTGCGGCACTTAAATCGTCGAACAGCGCATATTTAGGACATCCTTTGATGCCATTTTCGGACATGAAAGAGCGGGCCCACCCCTTATCTGATTCGATTAAAGCTGCCTTTCGCGTAGGTCCAAAAGCGCGCACACCGCGGTCGTCGAGCACATCCACGATCCCCTCTGCCAGGGGTGCCTCAGGCCCGATCACTACCAGATCGGCGCGGCGAGCGTAATCTGCCACCTTCTCTTGGTCAGTTTCGTTGACGAGGAGGTAATCGTCGCATAATTGGGCGATCCCTGGGTTTTTGTACTTCATTGCGGCGTAGAGCTTCGGCTCTTCGACGCTGCGGGCAATGGCCATCGCCATGGCGTGTTCACGACCGCCTGAACCGACTAGCAGGACCTTCATGTTGTGGTGGGTAAGTTATTTTCCGATAAAAAGCTATGCAGACTAGGGATACAGACACATATTAGCCAGATAACATATTAATGCTCAGCGCTGTTCGCCAGCAACGCTATATGAGCTGCTAATCCTGAATAAATTAATCAAAAGCAAAAATCGGAACTTTTATAGATCATCACGACCGCCTATGTTTGGGGCCCTCGAAACAATTGTAACGAGACGGTTGAATGTGCGGCATAGTGGGATGTATAGGCAACCGAAGTGTTACGCCACTCATGGTTGAGTCACTGAAACGGCTCGAGTACCGAGGTTATGACTCAGCAGGCATTGCCACGCTGAACGGCGCGGAAATTGATATAACGAAAACAGAAGGAAAGATCTCTGATCTTGAAAATATTTTAAGTTTGACGAACAATGCTTGTGTTGGAATCGGTCACACCCGCTGGGCTACCCACGGGATTCCATCTTCCACCAACGCGCACCCACACGCCGACTGCAGTGGCAGTTTCGCCGTGGTTCACAACGGCATCATTGAGAACTTTCAAGCTCTGAAAGATGAGCTTACGATCAAAGGTCACATTTTTAGCTCTGACACGGATACTGAAGTTTTAGCACACCTCTGTGAAGACAGCTACAATGGCGACCTTGAACGCGCCGTGCGGCAGGCGCTGCTGCGCGTCGAAGGATCATATGCCATTGCAGTCATATCAGACAATGAACCGGACATCATCGTTGCCGCGAGAAAGGATAGCCCACTGATCGTAGGATTGGGAGATGGGGAGACCCTCCTCGCGAGTGATATTCCAGCAATAAGGAAATACACGAATAAGATCATATACATTAACGATGGAGAAATCGTCCGTCTTACCAGAGACAACGTGACCGTATCAACATTACAAGGTTTGAATGTTGAGAAGACCGTGACAATCGCCGATGGAAGCATCCAAGACGCGGAGCGCGGGGGTTACGAGCACTTTATGCTCAAGGAGATCCACGAGCAACCTAAGGCTTTACGGGAGACCATGGAAGATCGCTTGTGCGAGCTCGAGGGTAGCATCGATTTTAAGGAACTTCGCCCGCTCGAAGATGAGATTAAAGATATTGAAAGCATTACCATCATCGCCTGTGGGACTTCGTACCACGCCGGGATCCTCGGAAAGTACGCGCTCGAGGATTTGCTGCGAATCCCGGTCAAAGTAGAGTACAGCTCTGAGTTTCGCTATAACAACTTCTTGTCGGGCAAAAGATCCCTGGCAATCTGCATCAGTCAGTCAGGTGAGACCGCCGACACGCTCGCCGCGATGAACGAGGCAAAGTCGCAGGGCTACCTAACGCTCGCGATAACAAACGTGGTCGGAAGCACGATCACGCGAAAAGCCGATGAAATTCTGCTTACGAAATCGGGAATAGAAATTGGCGTCGCGGCCACAAAAACCTTCACGGCGCAGATACTTACGCTTTACATGTTAGGCGTCTATGTGGCGCGATTGAAGAAGCTCATCGACGTTGAGACGTCACGCAATATCATAACTTCAATGAAGTCGGTGCCGGGCCTGATTGAGTCACTTCTTGACAACATTAGCAATATCGAGAAAGCTTCCTCTCGTATTTGCGAAGCGGATTGCTGCTATTTCATTGGGCGTGGGTTTAACTATCCCATCGCGCTTGAAGGCGCACTTAAAATGAAAGAGATCTCCTACATCAAAGCTGAGGGATTTCCGGCAGGAGAACTAAAACACGGCCCACTTGCTCTTATCACCGCGGACACCCCCGTCATCGCCATAGTGCCGAAAGGCAAGACATATTACAAAACGCTCGGTAATATCAAAGAGGTGAAGGCGCGAAACGCCTTCGTCATCGCGGTCGCGAACGCATCTGACGACGAGATCGTCAAATATGTGGACTCTGTGATCAAGATACCGGATGTCGATGAATTGTTCTCGCCGATGCTCGCTGCAGTTGCGCTCCAGTTACTCGCGTACTATGCAGCTAAGTGCCTAGGCGCCGAGATCGATCAGCCGCGCAATCTCGCCAAGAGCGTTACGGTTGAATAACTGCTAACAGATTGAGTTTGGTATGCAAGTCTGACCGCACTGGGTCTTCGATTGGTCGTATTACGGCAATATTGACGTAATTTCACACACCAAGGACAACTGTTTGTAGTTATGCAAAAGACCGTGCTTGGACGGGCTCTAAATCACCCTGCTATTGGTATCAGACTCGTAATTCACGGGCCCGAACTCATAGACTCTGGAAAAATCGCTGATATCGTAGACGCGTTGCGCGGCCTTGGACCATTGCGTGTGCTCGCTGGAGGTACAATGGCCCGCGTTGCAGCCTTAGATGAGCATCTGACGTTCGTTGATACCTCCCAAAATGTACACGCAAGCGATGCGCTCAACCACGTTTCAGACAAAGAGGTACTTGTTCTTGCCAATTGCGGCAAAACTTCTGAAACAGGACGCGTATTTGGCCAGATAGTATCGTCGCGCGTGCGACGTTCTGTTATCCAGGTAGAGCGCCCAGGCTTAATCGACGGGAGTGTAATCCTTTGGCGGGGCGCTGACGGGGATACGTCCAGCAACGTTCAGTACGTCGCTAGGCATTTGTCGGATCGTCTATCGCTTAAGCTCGTCAAAAAGCAAAAAAGAGAGTTATCCGTGGAGCAGACCGATGAAGTTGTTACGCGACATATCTACGGCGCTAGGCCAGGGGAGCCGTTGTTGGTTCAGGGAATGGTCGTCGGGACAGTGGTTGATGGCGACGTCGCGATCATCGTACAACGAGGCAGAATTGTCGACATTGCAGGAGTTGCTACGAAAGCCCACGGGCTCGAGAAAATTGGCAATATTGACTTGGGCACCGCCTACATCAAGACCGGACACCTCAGAGCGAGCAACGAAGCTTGCGTTCAACGCTCGATGCTGCCTGCGCGTCCGTTACAACGCGGGTCAGTGATATTTGTCAACCACCGCGCAGACGAAACCTTAGAATCTGTCAATGAAACAACGATTTGTGCGATTACTGTCGGAGATGATACCACATCAATCTGCGGCGACATCTTATCGCGGGCTGGCGTTCCGATCGTTGGTATCACTGATGGTGATGGAGATGGACTCTACAAGGGCGCGTGCGAGGTTGAGGGTTCGCTTGTTCTGCGTATTGACAACGCGAGCGACGACGATATAGGCTTATTGCTTGAACGAAGCGGAGAGCTTGACGGCGGAGACTATACTTTGGCTACGGTTATCGAAATCGTCACGAACTTCTTGCACGAAAAGGGAGTTGAGTTTGGCCATAATTCGCGCGAAAAATGACCAGGCTTGATGAAGACAGACCGTATGAGCACGGTGGCATTTGCGTCCGAGCCCCGTACTATTTTTCAAAGACGCTTAATTGCACAAAAGAGGATTGAAAGGCGGCAATCACCGTGCGGTTGAAGTCATGAGCACTATGTTAAGAAGGAAGCTCCGTTACGCGTCGCGCGACCAGAAAGGAGCCCTTTAACAGGCTGGATTGGTCGAAAACTGCCTCAAACAGTTAACATCGGTTTTGTTCCTCCATATAAATTCGTGAATTAGAAATATTCATGTAGAGGGTAGCGGTAGTTGCCTGCCATACGCGCTGTATAAACGGCCATAATACGGCCTCTAAGATTTTATACTATTAGCGTTGATAAGTTTCATCTTATCTCTCTAAATGCACCAAAAGGAGGTTACTAGTTTGGCCAATGTAGTTGAAATGGCACCGGTTACTCGTGTCGAAGGACACTCCAAGTTAGTTCTAGAGACAAACGATGACGGGATAGTGGAAAAAGGAAACTACTTCAGCATTACGCCGGTCAGGAATTTTGAGAAGTTTCTTATCGGCAAGCCGATGGAGTTTGCGCCACTGGCAACATCGCGGATATGTGGAATTTGTCCTATTACTCACTCGTGCGCTTCGGTGGAGGCCGTCGAGGACTCAATTGGCGTTGAGCCCCCGAAAGACGGCATGTTACTGCGAGAACTCGCTGCGATTGCTAACAAAATGCACAGCCATCCGCTTCACGGCATTTTGATTTTCCCGGACTTTGGGATCGGAGTCGGCTTTGACAAAAACGTCTACGCAGAAGCCATGAAGCGCTGTCAGGGAATGAGAAAAATCGCCCAGAACGTTATCGATGTGGTCGGCGGAGAGGGTCTACACGCGCCCGACATCGTAATCGGCGGGATGCAACACAACATCAGCGATCTTGCACAAGCTAAATTGCAGAGCAGTCTACGAACCTACGAAGGACTTGCAAACGAACACGCCGACTTTATGATGGGCCTATTCAAGGACTCTGACTATGCGTCAGATATGGGGATGCACGACTACGACGTGTTTGCTTCGGACTTGACGTACGGCGACAGAACGGCCTTCCCTTGGGGCACGTTTAACGAAGAACAGCCGAACAACTGGTACAGCTCTCTGGAAGTTGGGCAGGAGGCAAACAATACGATATGCCTTGTCGGCGGCGAACCTGTTGAAGTCGGACCTCGCGCACGAGCGGCGACGTTCAAGGGATTCACTGAGAGGGGTGCAATGGGCATCCAAAAGGCTCGAATTCGCGAACTAGGCACGCTTGTTCATCGAGCTGAGAATATCCTGGACGAGCTCAATACAAGCGGCGTAACAAAGGAAGCGTGTGCCGGTCGCGGCGACAACGAGCTTGGAATCGGAATCAACGAAGCAGCTCGTGGCGCGAACGTTCACATGGCACGGGTTAAGGATGGCAGGATTCGGTACTACAATTGCCTCGTTCCGACGACTTGGAATTACCCAACAATCAGTAAAGCGCTAGAAGGAGACCACTACAAGTTCGCCGAAGTTATCGTAAGGGCGTACGATCCGTGCAACTCGTGTGCAACGCACATGATCGTGTTGGATCCAGAGAAAAACATCATTCAGAACAAGATGATCTAACGTGAGCGACTCGATTTGCGATGCAGAGGCGATTATAGCCTGCTGCGGAAATCCACTCTACGGCGATAATGGCTTCGGAACAGCTTTAGTTCCTGTGCTGAAGCAAACATTGAAGGGCGCAGCGGGTCTTAAAATCGTCGACGTCGGCAGAGGGTACTTCTTATTTAGTATTCTTGGATGCAAGAAGCTCGTGCTCGTCGATTCGATAGATTTCGGAGGTGCTCCCGGAGAGCTAAGGAAGTTTTCGACAGATGACGTCGATAGGAACCGTTACGCCGATCATCAGTGCTGGCAGACGTCTACACCACTCGACGAGTTAGAAGAACGATGCGAGGTAGTAATCGTTGCGTGCCAGCCAAAGAGTTATAAGCAAATCGAATTTGGACTTACAGAAGAAGTCAAAGGATCGATTCCTGATGCTACGGAGTTAATCCAAAAAGAAGTAGAGGAGTATTTATGAGCCCGTTTTGGAAGAAAGAGAAGAAATCTGACGCCGAAAACGTCGCGGAGATGCAGACGGCCAGCCCTCCGGCTGCAGAAGAGAAAACGGAGGCAGCTCAACCGGAGATAACAGTAAAGCCCGCAGAAGCGGAGGCGGAGGTGAAAGAAATGGCTGCTGCAAAACCAAAAGTGCTAACGGCAGTGATGAGTGGATGTACAGGATGTCTAATATCGCTAACCGACAACTACGACATTCTTCTTGATCTGCTCGACGCGATAGACTATCGTTATGAGACGACGCTTGCGGACGTAAGAGAGGTTCCCGATGACCAAATGGATATTGCCATTGTTCACGGTTCTGTCTGTCTGCAAGACAAGAGACAGGTTGACGACATACGCAAGATCCGACAGAATTCGACGTTTTTGGTCGCCATGGGTGGTTGTGCCAGCTCAGGCTGCGTGACTCGATACAGTGTAGGCGGACAAGCGGCGACGCCATCGCAAGAATCGTTCGTTCCCGTCGCGAATCTCGTTAAAGTCGATTTCGCACTTCCTGGATGTCCTGTTGGTCCCGAGGCGATCTCAAACACGATACTCGCGGCGGTGGGCGCGGACCTAGAGTACTTGAAGCCCCTTGCCGAACTTGCGGGATTTGCGTGCGGCTGTGACCTACTGACAAAAATCATCGGAAACGGACTGTGCATCGGGTGTGGCACCTGTGCCATGTCGTGCCCCACGCGGGCGATTGACATGGACTACGGGCGTCCGCACGTCAACCAGGAGCTCTGCATAAAATGCGGGGCGTGCTATGCGCAATGTCCGAGGAGCTTCGAGCCGACCTTTGAAATGATAGAGAAGCGTCTCATGGGGGTGGAGTGAATGGTTCTAGGTAAGTACCTCGATGTGATGACCGTCAAGACGACGGACAAAACTCTTCAGAAGTATTCACAAGACGGCGGCATAGTCAGCGCCCTTTTGATCCACGCTCTTGAAACAGGCGTGATTGAAGGCGCTGTCGTCGCTATGCCGACCGACGAGCCTTGGAATCCGGAGCCGTACGTCGCTACTACGCCTGAGGAGATCATCGCAGCGGCCGGCACAAAATACGTGCTGTGTCCACTCAACAACGCGCTGAAGATTGCGGCACGCGAGCAAGGAATCGACAAGATCGGAATGGTCGGCATGCATTGCTTGACCTATGCGGTCCGAAAGATGCAGCTCTATCCGTTTGGGGCGCGTCATCTGCCTAACAAAATGGCACTGCTTCTCGGCATATTCTGCACTGAGAACTTCAGCTACACGGGAATTAAAGCGATCGTCGAAGAGCTTCACAAGGTGAATATTGAACACGTCCAAAAGATGGATGTTTCAAAGGGCAAGATGATCGTCACGTCAACCCTGGGCGAGCGGGTTGAAGTCCCAGTGAAGCTGACCCACAACTATGTTCAGCCGGGTTGCTATATCTGTCCCGATCTCACCGCGCGAACTGCGGACATCTCGACCGGGTCCATCGGCTCGCCTGACGGGTGGTCGACCGTAATGCCGCGGACCAAAGTCGGAAAGGATCTGTTCCAAAGCGCGGTCGATATGGGTCTCTTCGAGACTAAACCCATAGACCCTGGCAAGGCCGGCATGGAAATGCTGACAAAGCTCGCGCAGAACAAGTGGGATCGCTCTGCGAAGACCAGGGCGGAAAGAGCGGAAATTGGGCTTCCAAATCCGTTCTAACCCCCTCTTTTTTTATTTTTTACAAACTTTTATATTTTTTAAATTATAATATTGGTTAATGGAATTGCCGCGCTGATAGGTGATCGCATGGGGCTGCTAGCAGACGTGGGAGGGAAGCCAGGGATTGACTGTCGCGGGTTTTGCAGCTACTGCTACTTTAAGAAGGTAAAAGATTTCAAGCCATTTGGGTGCCGCTTCTGTTCACCCCTCAGTGAAGGCTGTGACTACTGCGGAAAAGCGATTGCAGAGAAGTACGCGGGGTTTAAGCCACTTTTACGCGTGGCGCAAGATGTCCACGCCACCCTCAAGATGAGCTCAAAAGATCCTGAAAAGGTCACGATAAGTGGTGGGGGGGACGTCAGCTGTTATCCCGATTTACTCGAGCTGGCTGAGTTACTTGCCAGCCTCCAAGTCCCAATCCATCTTGGGTACACAAGTGGCAAAGGTTTCGACAGCCCGGAAGCTGCCGACAAGCTAGTCAATAATAATGTGCGTGAAGTCTCATTTACCGTTTTTTCGACCGACCCAGGCTTGCGCAAACGCTATATGGGGGATCCTTCGCCTGAGGTCTCACTTCAATGCCTCTCGACCTTCTCTGCGTCCTGTGACGTTTATGCCGCCGCGGTAATCATACCCGGGATCAACGACGGCGACGTCCTCAGAAAGACGTGTGACGATCTTGAGCGCATGGGTGCGCGAGGTTTGATGTTAATGCGATTTGCGAATCGCGCTAAGGAGGGGTTAATTCTTGGAAACGCACCCATAATGCGCAACATTGAAACCCAGCCAATCGAGAGCTTCAAGAAACTAGTTAGCGAAATAAACGACCAGTATAAGCTTCGAGTGACCGGTACTCCGCTGTGGGACCCTGAAATTGGATCGCCTTTCTACGTGGCAGTCAATCCCGAAGCGCACGTTCCGAGAACTGAGAAGCACGCCACTGTGATTACCGGCGCTGTGGCTGGGCCGTATCTTCGTTCTATTTTTCAGCGGATAGCGCCAAACGTTAACGTTGTGAGCACCGAAAAAGAGATCGCATGTCTCATCACGCTCGACGACATTCAGAAGTTGAATTTGGCAGACATGAAAGAGACGGTAATTATCCCGGGTCGGGCAATGGTGCACGACAAGGCCGCGACGACGGCGCTGCGCGCCGATGGAGTTTATAGAATCGTGCGGCGAGGGCCTGAGCAACTGACGGTTGACGGCGAGATAAGCATCGGCTTAAGGCGTGAAGAAGTCTTGCAGTGCGAGGTAAAAGGCTTCAAGGAACTAATTCGGACGATCAATGCGATAGGAACGTGACAGCCTAGAAATCGGCCCGAGCAGCAGTCGATTTGCTTCCGCCGGGCGTGCAACCCGCGGCCCTTCAACTAGAGAGCAAATCCCGCGACCGATTTCGTTTTGATTTTTAAGATAAGATATTCACGCATAAACGAAGGGCTAACTTCCGCTACGTCTGAGAGGGTCGGACCTTCGATGAATTTCACATTCCGTATTTTTTCGTAGTACTCGTCGTAAGGAAGTTTAATCCGCATACCGTCTAAATGCATTGTAATCGGCGTGGGAGAGAGGCTTTCACCAACTTCTGGAATTTGTTGTGTGATCTCGTCCATGATGCGGAAGGGGCTCACCGATAGTGGGTCCTTCTCAAGCTCTTCGCGTCTCTGATCTAGAGCCTTGCTGATCATTCCGACGATGCTATCGAGGATTGCGAACTCAGATTCTCGGTGAAACGCTTTAGCCCGTCGTCCTATTCCCCCGATGTATGCATACGCGTAGGGAACTGCCTCGCATTCCGGGCCTCCAGTTACTATTACGGGAACGTCGAGATCCTCATAGAGCTGATATTTGACGTCTGTTATGCAACTTAGGAAATCCCCAAGAATAAACAGCGCCAAATCGTGCTCATTTATCAGCCCGCGCTCGCTCTTTGTCAGCTGTGCCGCGCGCCGTCCCACTCCTCGAGCCAGGCCAATGATATTCGTCTTTGCGCCATTTCTTCGAAGATACTCTGCGATATCGCATGTCGGATGGGGCATGTGGTGATAGGCGAGACTCGGTGCTACAACGGCGATTTCGGTCCCGATGAGGGGGGCTCTAGTGATCGTTCCTAAGAGCTCTGCCGCTTTTTGCTCTACCGCGTTTATATCGTCAGCTGGGACCAGTATCAAGAGCACGACTTCGAGCTGCATGACGTTCTTTTGCAGAAGGTGGCCGCCGAGATCCTCAACAAGCTCCATCAACTCGTCGTGTCGGTACACGCCACCAGTGTACATGAGAGGCTCTAACATTCTACAATCCCGCCTCTTTGAGCAACCTGCGCCCCTGGTTTATCCATTCCTGTTTGATCGGCTCCTCAGACGCTATAAACAGGATGTAGTCATCTGTAATGTCGTGCTTTATGATCCTGTAGCCTTCGGGCGCGACGCGCCGTATTGAATCGATGACTTTGCGTTTCAGCTCCGTCGTGGGTTCATAGATGGTTTCGTCGGGAATATCATCGTCGGTCGCGACAAGCACGGTATACCGGTCGAGCTGCAAAATGTTGGCCTTCCCATAACGCTCAACGAGCTTATCGAGCAGATCGTTGACGTACCGTTCGTTCTTAACATCCAGCTTCAATCCATCGTCGGTATGCGTCATCGTCGCGACGTCGGAGATCTTTATATCGGGAAGAGAGATCGCAAGCTTACCATATAAGATGAATACAGGTTCGTCGGGATCGATGAAGATTCTGATGTTGTACAGCGATTGGGCGACGTCCAGGTCAGACAAGATGTCAGACGTCAATTCTTCAATCAAGCGCGCTCCCTGCGTGTCGGGAGACTCTACTGCCACTTTTTCAGAATCGATCATGTCGTATGCACTCTCTTGTAGGTGGCTCGCGGGACGCCCAGGCTGAGCTTTGCTTCATCTGGGCCTCATTCTACAAACCCGCTGGCGAGTAGCGCAGATCCGACTGCGCCGATGTATTGTGAATATCTAGGCACCACAACGTTAGCCCTGAGCAAGTCTTGCATCGCTTCCACGAGACCGCTGATGAGCGAGGTTCCACCGACCATGATGACGGGTTCCACAATTTCTAGCTCTTGAAGCTGCTGGTCGAAGACCTGTTCTGCGACACTGTAGCAGGCCGCACTTGCGACGTCTTCTTTGCTGGCTCCGAGCGAGAGTGCGTTGACAAGGCTTTGCGTTCCGAAAACGATGCAGAAGCTGTTCATAGTCAAGCGATTATGGTCTCCTTTGGACGCTAAGGGGCCTAATTCGCTGATGTCAACTCCTAATCGACGTGACGTCATGTCAAGAAAACGACCTGAAGCTCCGGCACAAATTCCACCCATCGTGAAGCTGCCGGGAATGCCATCGATGACCGAAATGGCCTTGTTATCCATGCCGCCAATGTCGATGACCGTCGCAGGCCCTTTCTGCTTCTCTGCAAGATAAACGGCCCCCTTTGAATTTACTGTG
>DASPOC010000040.1:0-11932 GCA_035626195.1 Bathyarchaeia archaeon
GGGCGCAACGACACCTCCCTCCAGAAAAAAAAGGATGCAGTGGATGAATGGGTACCAGATAGCGTCAGGCGAGGCTCAAAAACGAGGTTCGGAGCATAGGGGTTTTCTATACGCTAATCACTATAATGCTCTTTTATTGCAAGATTGAAATAAGAGTGGTACAGAGCAAATATGTAGAGAGAGGATCGGACTATGGCATTTCGATTCGACAAATTAACGCTGAAGGCACAAGAGGCTGTGGTGAGGGCGCAAGAACTCGCAACCGATCGAGGCAATGCGCAGATCGATCCGCTGCATCTGCTGGCTGCGCTGTCAACAGAGAACGATGGAATCGTCGGGTCGATTCTCGAGCGGATTGGAGTGAACCGGCAACAACTCGATTCAATCATACAGGCGGAACTAAACCATTTCGCCCAGGTCTCGGGTGGAGCGCCCCCACAAGGGAGCCGGGAGCTGAATCAGGTGCTCGAAACGGCCCAACGCGAGGCCGATGCAATGAAAGATGAGTTTGTCTCGACCGAACATCTTTTGCTGGCATTGGCGAAGGTCGATTCCAAAGCAAAAAGTATTCTGAAACTCAATGCCGTTACTGAGAAGGACCTGTTAAAGGTGTTGCAGGCGGTCCGCGGCAGTGCGCGTGTGACCGACCAGACGCCGGAAGACAAGTTCCAAGCGTTACAACGCTATGGCATCGACATGGTGGATCGCGCCCGGCAGGGAAAACTCGATCCCGTGATCGGTCGGGACCAGGAAATCCGCCGGGTCATGCAAGTCCTCTCGCGCCGGACGAAAAACAATCCCGTGTTGATCGGCGAGCCGGGCGTGGGCAAAACGGCCATTGCTGAGGGGCTTGCCCTTCGGATCGTCGAGGCTGACGTGCCCGAGAGTTTGAAAAATAAGCGGCTGATCGCGCTCGACATGGGCACGCTCGTGGCCGGTACAAAGTTCCGTGGCGAGTTTGAGGAGCGGCTCAAGGCCGTGTTGCGCGAAGTGAACGACGCCGGCAACGTGATTCTGTTTATCGATGAGTTGCACACCGTGGTCGGCGCCGGTCGGGCCGAAGGGAGCAGCGACGCCGCGAACCTGTTGAAACCTGCGCTGGCCCGGGGCGAGCTGCGATGCATCGGCGCCACCACGCTCGATGAGTATCGCAAGTATATTGAAAAGGACGCCGCATTGGAGCGACGATTCCAGCCGGTTATGGTTGGCGAACCGTCGGTCGAGGACACAATCGCCATTTTGCGAGGTTTAAAACCCCGTTACGAGGCCCATCACAAGGGCGTGCGGATCAAAGATTCCGCCCTCGTGGCGGCGGCCAACCTTTCGCACCGCTATATCGCCGACCGGTTTCTGCCTGACAAGGCCATCGACCTGATGGACGAGGCCACCAGCCGGGTGGCGATGGAACTGGAAAGCGTGCCCAGTGAAATCGACGTGGTGCAGCGGCGACTGGTGCAGCTTGAGCTGGCCGACCGCCAACTGGCCGACGAGACCGAGGAGCACGCGCAGCAACGTCGCGGGGAAGTCCAGGAGGAGATGACCGAGCTGCGCAAAAAGCTTGCTGACCTGCGCAAACAGTGGGAGCTTGAAAAGAGCGGGCTGGGCAACGTGCAGGATATCCGTAAAAACTTGATGGGCGCCCAGTTGCAGTACAATCAGTTAGCTGCATCGATTAAAGAGAAGCAATCGGCCGGCAGCATCGTTTCCGAGACCGATTACCAGAAGCTTTACGAGTTGGACCTTCAGCAGAAAAATCTGGCCGGCCAGTTGAACACGCTCGAAGCGGACGCCCACGAGAAGCCAACCGACGCCTCACGCCGGCTCTTGCGCAAAGAGGTCGGGCCGGAGGAAATTGCCGAGGTCGTCAGTGCTTGGACGGGCATTCCCGTCTCGCGCATGATGGAGACCGAGCGGGCGAAGCTCCTAGTGCTCGAAGATCGCATCCACCAACGGCTCGTCGGTCAGGACGAAGCGGTCGAGGCCGTGGCCAACGCTGTGCGGCGCAACCGGTCAGGCTTGCAGGATCCGAACCGGCCGATTGGCTCGTTTATTTTCCTTGGACCGACCGGCGTGGGTAAGACCGAGTTATGCAAGGCGCTGGCTGAGGTGATGTTCGACAGCGAAGACGCGATGATCCGCTTGGACATGAGCGAGTTCATGGAGCGGCACACCGTGAGTCGATTGATCGGCGCCCCGCCGGGCTACGTAGGCTACGAGGAGGGTGGCGCGTTGACCGAGGCTATTCGCCGACGGCCCTATTCCGTGATCCTTCTCGACGAAATCGAAAAAGCCCATCGCGACGTTTTTAACGTCCTGTTGCAGGTGTTGGACGACGGGCGGTTGAGCGATAATCAGGGTCACACGGTCGACTTCACCAACACGATCATCGTGATGACCAGCAACACCGGCAGCCAAGCGATCCAGGAGATCGTCAAGGAGGGCGGCACCGAGGAGGAGATGCGCGACGCTGTGATGGAGACGCTGCAAACCCGTCTTCTGCCCGAGTTCCTCAACCGGGTCGACGAGATCATGATCTTCCACCCCTTGCAAAAGGGGCAGATTCGTAAGATCGTCGAGCTTCAGGTCGCGCGGTTGCGGAAGCAGCTAACCGACCAGGGGATCGAATTGGACGTCACCGAGACGGCCTTGGACGAAATCGCGTCGGAAGGTTACGATCCGACCTATGGCGCCCGGCCTTTGAAGCGGGTAATCCAGCAGCGGATCCAGAACCCGTTGGCAGTCGAGCTTCTCAAGCGGGAGTTCGGGGAAGGCAGCAGCGTGAAGATTGACTATCTCAGTGGCGATTTTACGTTCGAGCGGAACAATTAACAGATAACTGGCCAGATTCACCGGTGCATTTCCTATTCTTGTCTCTTCGACTTTGAAAGAAGATGAAGCGCAACTCGTCGCGTATACTTGCTGCTGATTAGAAAAGAGTTCGGGAAAGAATGACAATAGCTTTCGCGTACATCAGGCGAAGGTCGCAAGTTGATCTAGAAATTGGCGTCCATTCCCTTACCTCCCTTCCGCCATATCCCTTATCCCTCTCTCCCCCATAGCATTTTTTGTGGACCCGATCATTGCGCAGATACGGCAGGAGTTGGAAGCACTCGCTGATCCCGAAATTCAGGAGAGGTCAAAGAGATTTTTCAAGGAAGAGATTCGGTGTTACGGCATAAAGACCGCCACCGTGATTGCAATGGCACAGAAATACTGGAAGGAGCTTAAGAACCGCCCAAAGCCGGAGATCTTTGCTCTCTGCGAGGAACTGTACCGGTCGGGATATATGGAGGAGTCTTTTATCGTTTCTGAATGGGCTCACGCCCTTTCGGGCCGGTATGAGCGCCAGGATCGTGCCGTGTTCCAGCGCTGGATCGATACATACATCACCAACTGGGCATCGTGCGACGGGCTCTGCAATCATGCAATGGGTGACTTCATCGAACAATATCCAGAATGCACCGATGAACTGAAACGCTGGACCCAGTCGAAAAACCGGTGGATGCGCCGGGCATCAGCCGTGTCTCTCATTGTCCCCGCAAAACACGGGAAGTTCCTCAATGAGTCCATTGAAATTGCCGACCTGCTGCTAACCGATACCGACGACATGGTACAGAAAGGGTACGGATGGTTGCTGAAGGAGGCAAGCCGGAAGCACACTGACGAGGTCTTTGCCTATGTTATGAAAAACAAGAGGCAGATGCCCCGGACGGCGCTGCGGTACGCGATTGAGCTGATGCGTAAGGAACTGAAGGCAGAAGCCATGAACAAGGACTGGTAATTCGAGTTTTTTCCCATAGAACTTACTTTCTTTTGCGAACTATAACGAGCTAACGCCAGCGACCGCGTTAAGTCGCTGATGGATGCATAGAGCGAAAGCGAATAGCGGGCGCGGTGCAGGAGGCGACATTGTTAAGAAACCATGCGGTCCAGACTGTTCAAAAGGACTCTATCTGGCGGGCGAGGTTTTGGATGTGGACGGGGATACGGGGGGCTATAATCTGCAAGCGGCATTTTCTACAGGAATGCTGGCTGCTAGGAGTATCAAGAGCGATTTTGACAGGATTATCGGCTAACAAAGTGTTTTAGGTGGCGTAATACTTTTCTTGTGTAATACTAATAATCCGGTATGTCTGCAGAAACAGAAGCAGTAAAAACCGTTGCCGGACTTATGGCGCTGGCAGCACGGACCGCACCGAAAGCCGTAGGACTCGATTCAATCACTATTGAGATCGTCACGGGCAAAGACCAGGAGAAGATCGCCGAGAAGATGATCCAAATCGCTGCCGAAACCGATATGGACTTTTTTCGGCTCAACGGCGAACAGGTCAAAGTCAGTGATGCAACGTTCCTTATCGGAGTAAGCGGCGAGAAGCCACTCGGACTGAACTGTGGTGGATGCGGCCACGTAAACTGCAAGGATATGGAACTAGCCGGTGCAGCTGCAAAGGCCAATAAAACAGACTACACAGGTCCGAACTGCGTGTTCAAGGTTACTGACCTTGGCATTGCTGTTGGGTCGGCGGTGAAGACTGCGAGCATCCATAACGTGGACAACCGTGTCATGTATACCGCCGGCGTTGCCGCTATGAAACTCGGGATGTTCAAAGGATGCAGTATGGTGTACGGGATTCCCCTGAAAGCCTCCGGAAGAAACGTCTACTTTGCTGCTGCGATCGAGCATTAAACACGATCTCGCCCTCCCCCCGTTTCTTAGGGCCTCAGAGTTCTGTTCAGGGCACCGAGCGCTAGAGCCTCGAGGAGCATTACGGGAGTACCTAATCGTGCACTAGTTTATGCACGAAGCTCATTAGCATCAACGCTTGACCCCATGCTGCGCCGTTATTTTCCGGAATCTAAGGAGCATAGCAGCGCGTCATGCTTATTCGCGTCAGGACATCGCGTAGAGCTACATTTCTATTCCACAGACATGTCCGGTTGTATGACGCCAAACAGGTTTCCTTCTGTGTCAGTGCAGTAGGCAATATACCCGATGCCCGGAATGGCCTGTTTTGGTTGTGTAATCGTGCCTCCCGCTGCCACAATCTGTTCGAGTGAATCATCTATGGATTCAACTGCGATAGTATCTGTCGTGACGTGCTCACGCGTCATACGCGGCGTTATCGCTCCGTTAATGCCCGGTTGGTCGTCTGGGCCCGTGGTGATCTGCCAGTAATCGAAAGGCCCCTCCCACTTGACGATCGTCCACCCAAATACCTTCTCATAAAACGCTATCGCCCGCTTAGGGTCATCGACAGGCAGCTCGAACCACATTACTCTTCCTTTTGGCATTACTGTCCTCCTTAAGGCTTTTTGCAAGTTTTCGCGACGCAGATACTTACGCTCGTTGGCCGGGAATAGCGTACGAGATGCTGTTTCGCCGCAGAATGCACGGAATGAGTTACGGCAATGAGTCAACTGAAGCGAAACGCGTTCTACACATTTTCGGAATCGTGAGAGTAGACCACAAAATATCTTCAAAATACGGTTCAAGGTAGCGGCAGCAGCTTGTGGAGGTCCGGGAAGCCACGTCAAATGGCCGCACCGTTACCTGAGCCCCCCCCGTTTCTTTCGGCTCACAAGACACTCGACGCGAATGGGATCTTCAGAACCAGATAGGCTGCCGCAAAGCACAGTGACTCCTACAGGGTTTCGACGGTTAAGAGAATCATAAGCGAAAATCAGCACACAAAGGACAATGAGTTGCCCAACTTAGCAGTCTTGCGCACAGCTCCCTTAAGAATAGTCTGTCAAGGCTATCTCCTTTGCTGTTAGCTCTTTATCGCACCAGCGAAAGAGGAGTGGCCCCGCACTGTCAACATATACAAACGTGTTATACGGACCGGTTGCGTTCTGTGAACGATCGCTCTCTTCGTCGCATAACGGCAAGTCGCCCTTCGAGTCTCCTTCGCTTTCAGGCCGTTGAGGAGGGCGCAGCCACATCCCACTGTTTATAAACTGCCGCATAGCTGCTGGCTGGAATTCTTATCGACACGCATCGGTTTACATATTTCAGGCACGTGCTGTGCCAGAAGACGATGACATCGGGTTTCGATTTGTCCTGTTCAAGTTGATGATACCCCTCATTTACGATTGTATTGATATTCTTTTACTTCGGCCGATCTTGTTGCTTTTTCATGTCGTGCAACGCGTGTTTGAATATATTAAGGCGCCTGTTGACGTCCCACGGGCTACTTAAGAGCTCTTCTTGTGATTTCCCTGAAAGAGCGATGACGGCAGCTAACGTCTTTTTAAGCTCCCATGCAGGCGCGAAAAGCCAAGCAATAAACCAAGAAAACCCTGGGAACGCTGTGACCACAAATCCCACAAGAAACCATAATGGATCGATTGGAAGTGTAGTAACCGCGGCTCCTAAGACAAAAAGCACAAGGAACACAACCGACGCAATGAAAAGGAGTGGTCCGACCCATGAAATAAAATCGAACGCCTAAGCAAGTGCCGCTATAAACGGAATAAAGCGCACAAGTCCCCCACTCGTTTTGAAATCACGATCAAACTGCTGGCCGTGTAGAAACAAATAATCTTTTCCCCCGATTCGGATCCGTTGTTTGCCTGGGTCGCTAGGACAGCTTTGGTAGTGTCGTAGAACTACATCAAAGCTATAATTGTTGGCGCATATCCGATTCAAAAATGTCTCAAATGCCCGATTGGAGCTGCTATTTATTTCACAACTGCGCTCAAACAAAGTGGCGTCGTGGTTGCCAAGAACGTACACCTTCTTGCAGCTTAGATCAATAAGCTTAGCAAAAACAGACGCACTGGCACATAAAACGCTGCTAAGCGCGTGCTCGTGAGGCACACATAACTCAAGCATGTCGCCTGATAAAATCATAGTAGTGGTAGAGTGAGTTGGCGTTCTCCTTGTTGCGCTTGAACTGGGAGGATAGCTGCTTTCCGACTGCAAGCTGCCAACCAATCCAAGAAACTCTTAAATTCTTTCTTGCAAGAGTTTTCGGCACCCAAATGAAGATGTGAAACTACTAGATACGACTCATCCATCTGTTTTTCACTTTATTTTTTTAACGGCGACTTGAAACATACTGTAAAAAGACAACGCAGGTTACGCACATCTAAATTAAGTGATTCACATACATTCTTTAAATAAATCTTTTGAAATTTTGCGAATAATTTGTCAGACGATTGAATAGGCCCTCTACAACCTCTTTGAAGCCTACTTTCACACAGTCCCCTTACAAGAGTTACTAGCGAGTGTGGCGAGCGCGTCCCGCCGCGCTGCTAGGGTATGCGATGATATGCGGCCGGCCCGTAGCTACTGCCTCAGAGAGGCACACTGCCAGACGGTCGTACCTGCGGACATTTGCTCTCGAGCGAAAAAAACGGCTTGCCGAAATCGTACTGCATTTTTCGTGTCGATTCTGACTCAGCTGCGCAGGCGCCCGAGGCGCTGTCTCTCTTTCTTAAGGTTAAATCAGAACATATGAAAGTAGAGCAATGTGACTCAAGTTGGCTTCTTTAGGAATGTAACTGTTCACAGTTAGTAGCGAAGTTTTTTTCCGACTAAAATAGCTGTCGTTAAAAGATCGTTTTGGGTCCGAGAATGCAGCCGGCTCGATGGATGGGCGAAAGAAAACAGCGTAAAGCGTAAGCCTCGCACACGCGAAGAATCTCTTCAAACGTGGAATCTTGACGATTCGATAACTCTCTTGTCGATGAAGGTAATGGAAACGTAATGACGGGGGCCCGCCGTTGCCTCGACCCATTCTCCACAACCTTTCGTAGCGAACGTTGGCCGAAGTGAGCAAGGCGCATCCATGAAAGCTGTGTAGAAACGTTGAATTGATTAAATAAGGCAATATTGACTAGTATTTACAATTTATAGGCAATTTTGAACCTAAAACTTTATCAGTGAGCCCGCTGTTCTGTTGAGGTACACTGGCACGGCCGCATAAGCCTCCACAGCGTGCCTGTGGAGAAGCGACGTGTAGCGCGGGCGTTAATGTCGATCGCTGAACGATTGGCGGTAATCGCTTTGGTTAGGGACTTGTTGGTCGGTGCTAGCGCGAAATTACATGAACGGCGCGCGCAGCGCGCCGACAGAAGGAGGTACGTAATGCACGATACAGAACAAGTCCCTCTCACGGGCAAAAGAGTCAAGAATAAAGGTGACAACGTGTGCTTCCAACCGCTCGGCCAAGCACTCCGATTGACGGACTCAGAGCAGCACTTCGGTTTTTTTGGCGCTTTGCTAGGCTCGAAAGGAGTGCCTTTTTTCAATTGACGTTGCCGTTCGTTCGCTGATTCTTCTCTCACGACTCAATCTGGAGTTCGATGCACAGATCTCGCTACACTCACGAAACGCTCGTCTTGCTTATCGTGGCGGCCGGGTTTTTCCTCGTCGCGTACGATGCTGAGGCCCTCGTTTTGGCCATTCCGAATATCGGACGAGAATTTCACGCAAGCACCTCGACGCTGGCGAACATACTGCTCGCGTACGTCCTGGTATCAGCGGTGACCCTCATTCCGTTCGGGCGGCTTGCCGATCTCTTCGGGCGCAAGCGGCTCTTTGTGACGGGAGCCGTGATAATGGCGCTGTCGTCAGTGTTCTTGTTCGTCACGCCCTCGTTGACAAGCTTGGTCATTCTCAGAGTGTTTCAGGGCATCGGTGCCTCCCTGCTCCTCGGCACTGGGGTGGCACTGCTGAGCTCTGTGTTTCCCAGAGGAGACTCGGGCACGAGTATCGGTGTGAGCACGGCAGCCTACGCGCTCGGCGCTATTGCCGGGCCTTTGATCGGCGGTGTACTGACCCACATTGTTGGCTGGCGGAGTATATTTGTTATCAACATTCCGATCTGCATCGCGATCGCTGTGCTCGGACTTTGGGGAATGACTGACGACTGGGCTGATGCGAGAGGAGAGCGCTTCGACGTGGTCGGCTGCGTGCTGTTCGGCGTGACGCTCCTCGCGACCGTGCTCGGCATCGGCAGCTTCGCCACGCGCGCCGAGGCCCTGTCTTTATGGATCGTGGGAGCCGGCGGACTCATCGCCTTTCTCGCGTGGGAGGCGCGTCACCCCGAACCGCTACTCGACATGAGTCTTTTCGAGAGAAATCGCGCATTCATATGCGCGCTTCTCGCCGTGCTGTTTTACCAAAGCGCCGCGTATGGGGTGGACTTTCTCGTGAGCGTGCACCTTCAAACAGTCGCCGGGCTGAACGCCTTTGAGGCAGGTGTCATTCTCGGCACCATCCCTGCGATTACGGTCATCTTCTCTCCGCTAGCGGGGAAGTTCTCGGACAGGATTGAGCCACGACTTCTCGCGTCGGCGGGCTTGGGGGCGGTCACCGTGGGCTTGCTCTTCTTCAGCACGCTGAGCCTGAGCACCGCAGTGGCGTATGCGGCTCTCTACCTCCTCATTCTATCGGTCGGGGCCGCGCTTTTTGTCGCACCAAACACGAATGCGGCAATGTTCACGATCGATCGGCGTTTATACGGCGTCGGTTCCTCGACTCTCGTGACCATGCGGCTCATCGGTCAGACGCTGAGCGTCACGCTGATCGGAGCCGTTTCGGTAATCTATGTTGCAGAGGTGGAGCTTAAACCTGAGAATTTCACGCAGCTTCTGAGCAGCAGCGATACTGCATTCCTCCTTTTTGCCGCTCTGTGTTCAATCGGTGTTGCGTGCTCCTTGGCTCGGGGTAAACTGCACAACAATCGTGTAGATCTCGGTTCACCTTATGGAGACTGACTACGCGGCCTTTTTTTCCAGTTGTTGCCCTGGATTTGACGGCTGAACGTAGGGCGATGCCTCGCCTGGCCGACAACCTGCCTTCTGCAACTTCCGGATTTTGACCATCACTGATGTGTTCGTGATAGTGCCCAATATGAACGTGGTAGCATTAACGGGCAAGATCGTCCACCCACAAACGGACAACGCTTCGTAACGCGCTCCTTGAGCGGTGTGCGGCGCGTTCGGCTCACCGGATACGTTCTGTATTCGCGCTTGAGTTGAAAGAACGGCTTGCCCCGACCCTCGCTGCGCGTCTCACATCGATTCCAGCAGGGCCGCGGGGCCCCTAGACGCAGAAGGTTCTACCTACCTCCTCGCCCAGCGGACGACGATATACTCGATCAGTGGAAGGAGCAGGTAAACCGCTGTGCTCCACGTCTTCCCCGCTAGAGCGACAAAGACCGCGAGGAGAGAGACAAAGGGAACGATCAGAGAGCGGGCGCCTACCTGCCGGACAAAACTCGGGGCCATTCCCGGTTCAACCAGGCGGTCTTTCCCAGTGGCGTACTTCCATTGCAGGAACATCCCCATTCCAAGCGCAAAAAGGTTCAGCTCGAATGGGATCTGACCGAGGGGGACACCAGGAAAATCACCCGAAAAGGAGGTCGAGAAAGGAAGGAGGGCGACGAACATGAGGGTCCCCATATTGAGCCAGACATACGTCCGGTTCAGGCGACTCACGGGATGGAGCTCAACATGGTGGCTAAGCCAGAATGCCCCGAGGATCAGGAAGGCCAGCACATAATGGAAAAAATCAGAGTACAGCGAGAGGAGAAGGTTCGCGACGAAGGGTGTTGACTGGACGAGGGCCGCCTTCGCCGGTATGTTGATGCCTATAACAAGCAATGTCATCGAGAAGGCAAAGATCCCATCCGTCAGAGCTTCCAGCCGGCTTTTGGTAAGGTGCATCACCTCACCTTCCGGATACCGGCTTTTGGCAAGGTGCATCGCCTCACCTAGCGGATATTCTTTTTTCATGAAAAGCAATGTCAGCTGTTAATTCCTGAAGGATTAATCTTTTGTTTTTCTCCCGCAACAGGTCAGACATGCGGGGATTTCGACGCCATTCCGCAGTCTCAGGACAACGCCAGGGGCGCAATGGATCCTGAGAAGAGCACGCCATTCTGACTGCAATCCACTGAAGGCGGCATCCCACAGGTTACTTAGCGGAACCATGTCTTACGCTGGTGCGGCAATTGAGATGTTGTCACCCGTCGTATCATAAACCACCTGTCCGGCCCGTCATTTCCCAATTCCTACCGGTATCCTGCCCGCCTGCCCTAGGATTATGGCAAAGAAAAGCAGCTGACGAAACAAGTCAATTTTAAAGACAGAAATAGTGGAATGCGTCGTCTGGTGCAGAAATACCAATCGCTGTGATGGGCGGACCGAGAACAGGGAATCTGTACACAAACACTGGCTGATCCACTGTGTTCAGAAACTGGAATTGAAGAAACAAAGCCCAGTTCATTTCAAATTCTTTATATTCCTTGGATTCTTTTGTATACTCTATGATTTTGATAGGTGTGAGGTTGATCCGGGCTTGAGCGAAGTAACCAGCCCGTCATTCCTCAACCGGATCAGGGAATCACTCAGCGGCTCTGCGGGGGACATCGTATATGGCATGGAGGATGGTGCCGTCTCGATCTTCGGACTCGTGCTCGGTGTCGCAGTAGGCGCCCAGTCCGGAAGTGCCGTGTTTCTTGCAGGCGCTACTGGCGCCATTGCAGCGTCGGTCTCGATGATGGCGGGGCTTTACCTCGATCTCGAGTCTGAGAGAGACGAAGCCCGGGTGGAGGCAAAGCAGCGGGAAGCCGAGATCCGTCGTGATCCTGACCACGCAGTCAACGAGCTGATGGGCGTGCTGCAGGGAACAGGCTTGAGCAGTAAATGCCTCGATATGATCCGGACTGATATACAGGCTAACCCCCTGGAGATCTGCACATTCGAGGACGCGGTCGCTAGTGAGGAGACCCCCGCCTCGCAGAAAGGCTCCCTGCTCGTGCAAACCGGCTGGATGGGGATCACGGATCTTACAGCCGGATTAACCCCAGTAATACCTTTCATATTTCTGCCGTTTGCCCAGGCCCGGATAATCTGTATCGTGGGAACCGCTACCCTCCTGATCCTGCTTGGTCTCTTCAGGGCAAGGATTGGCAAACGC
>DASPOC010000041.1:0-5157 GCA_035626195.1 Bathyarchaeia archaeon
CGGCGAAACTCGATCGCATCTTCGAGGGTAAAGTGCACCCCATAGATGTAATTCGCATATCGCCGTAAGCTCCGTGCGCCCATTCCGTAGATGAGGCCGATGTTCAGCACCTTTGCGATAAGGCGCTCGTCCTTCGTCACCTGATCAAGGGGCGTATCGAGCACGAGCGATGCGGTCAACCGATGCAAGTCCTCCCCTCGTTGGAACGCCCGCGTCATGGTCTCATCACCGCTGATGTCGGCGACGACCCGCAGCTCAAATTGCGCGTAGTCGGCGATCACGAGGCGATGATCACGTGCCGCAACGAAGCACCCCCTCACCGCATCGTCTCGTGGAATCTGCTGCAGATTGGGATTGCGGCACGCGAATCTCCCGTTCACCGTGCCGACCTGAAGGAAGGTGGGATGTATCCTCCCCGTCAACGGATGGACGTGCCGGGGGAGGGCATCCAAAAAGCCGTTTTTGAGCTTTAAGATGTGCTTGTAGCGAATATAGCGGGGTATTGCGGGATGGAGCTCCTCATACTTGAGCAACTCGTCCTCTCGCACGTTGCGGACGGGAACGCCTGCGCTTCTGAAGGCGTGCTTCACCTGCTGGGGGCTGCCGAGATTGATGGCAGCGACGTCACCGAGAGTACGCTGTCCCGACATCGTCAGCTCACGACACACCTCGTGCGCGAGGGTCTCCTCCCGCTCGTCGTAGGTGTCCTGCAACGTCCGCCATTGTTCCATATCCATGCGCATGCCGTTGCGCTCCATTGCCGCAACCGCGGGGAGGCAGTTGCATTCTAAGCGCATGCAGTCGGCGAGGCCTGCACTCTCGATACGCTCGGATAATGCCGCATGGAGGCCCAAGACCACGCCGACCGTTTGTCCGGCACATCGAAGTTGCCGTTCGGTAATGGTATCAGCTCGGATACTGCCGCATGTTTCCGGGATGTTCTCGTCAAGATACGCTCGTGCTACGGTTTTCAGATCGTGTTTTGCCTCCAGCCCGCCCTTAAGCAGTTGCGAAGCAAGCATCGTATCGAAATAGGGGGGTGAGAGGTCAAATCCGGCCTGATAAATGAACTTGAGGGCGAGCTTTCCGTTGTGTATTACCTTGACGGCCGGTGTCGAGAAGAGGTCGTGTAGCTTTGCCAACCCATCTTGAGGCACCTGAGCACAATCGACAACGGCCGGAGGATAGCCGTGTATGGCCAATTGGAGCGTCCGTATCCGATCAACAAAGGTGTCGGGACCCGTGGTTCCGAGCGCTATAGCCACGACTGGCGAAGGTGCGATACGCTCAGTGATGGTGGTAAGATGCCCCTCAGTGGCGACATACTCGTATTGCGGCGAAACGCTTCGCTGGGTCATCTCTTCATCCAAGTCTGCAGATTCAATACGTGTGTACAACGCCCCGAGCCCTCCTTGCGCTACGGCCTTATTATTCTTGACGCGTGCGTCGAACGATATCTCCTCAACCGTGCTAAATGCGAAGGGGGGTGCTCTGTCTCTTTCTCTAAAAACGGTATGTTTTGTCCAAAAGAAAGATGAAAGTATTAATCGCGCCCACGAAGCGACCAACGAGAGAACTGCAAACTAGACAACAAACTCTGGCCCCCGCGAGGAATCACAGTACTGCCTATAGCGAACTTATCAAGCAAAACTGATAATCATCAATAAAAATTGATATATAAGATAAGGTACCATTAATCCATGGGATCTAAAGGCGACTTTGACAAAATATGGCGGGCGGTTGCACCCCTTCTCGAGTTTGACGCGGTTGATTGCCAAAATCAAGCTACGAGCGGATCCAGCATCTCCTCCCGATGCATGCTCGCACGAATGAGCGCCGATTTCACGAGGAGTGCGTACTTCCGTCTGCCTATCCCCCGTCTCCTGCCGCCACACCGCACATTGCAGCCGTGCTGGTGCTCGAATTCGCCTCAGGATTCGTTCCTGGGAGGTTTTGCTGAGCTTGGTTTTTTTCAGCTTTCGATTGCATGGCGTATTTGCTTGGTCTGACTGCTTTCTCTTCGCATTGAGATCGTGATTGAGCGTTTTTTGCGGATCGCTGATTACTCCAAACTATGGGTGTATTATTACAAATACATCAATTAGTGCGTTTTTAGTGTTACCGATCAATACCTTTTTATAACTACTCGCAGTTATCTCAGTCTGATAATAACATGCACATACCAGATGGATATTTGGGGCCGTTCACATACGTGGCAATGTATATTATTATGATCCCGATCTGGCTTTATGCCGGAACCTGGCTGCGTAAAAACCTCAAGTCCAAACAAGTGCCCTATCTGGCGCTAGCCGCTGCTTTTTCGTTTGTCATTATGATGTTTAACGTGCCCATACCAGGAGGCAGCACCGGGCACGCGGTAGGCAGCGGACTGGTTGCAATCATATTAGGGCCTTGGGTTGCTGTCGTCACGACATCAGTGGCGCTCCTCATACAATGCTTACTTTTCGGCGATGGGGGTATCACGGCTTTTGGAGCGAACTGTTTCAACATGGCCGTCGCTATACCCTTCGTAGCATTCTATGGGTACAAGTTCATTAGCGGAAAAACAGAAATTGCCTCAAAGCGAAGAGTCCTGGCTGCGGGGATCGGAGGATGGCTAGGTTTGACGGTCGCTGCCGGCCTCGCTGGTTTTGAGATGGGTATCCAGCCAATACTCGAGCACACTGCAGATGGCGTGCCCCTATACATGCCGTACGGGCTCGGTATAACTGTACCGGCGATGCTCATTAGCCATGCGTTTTTCTTCAGCATTCTAGAAGCGATCATTACGGCACTGGCCTTCGGGTATATAGCACGGACTGATCCAACGATTATATTCAACTACGAAAGAGCTGGAGAGAAGAAGGGGGGCGTCAGAACAACGTTACCCGCGTGACACGAGGCAATATTCATGGATAGGCTTCTAAGAAATTTGCTGATAGTCTTCGCAGTACTAGTCGTACTGGTGCCCATCGGCTTGCTTGCAAGTGGCACTGCATACGGCGAATGGAGCGCCAATGAGCTGCAGGGACTGGTAGGATTTATTCCCGCAGGCGTTGCCAGTCTGTCCGGTTTGTGGCACGCCCCCTTACCAGATTATGGCTTGCCAGCTTTATCGAATACGTTCCTTGGCCAAAGCCTCGGATACTATGCGTCGGCAATCATAGGAGCGGTGCTCTGCGGAGGAGTATTTATCTTAATTGGAAGAGCTTTGACAAGAAATGCCCCCAAAAATGAAGAATAGCCGCGAGTCTGTTCGTTTTTTCCCTTTTTTGTTCTCTTTTAGTGGAACGAATAAGAAAGTGTGAATACGGCCACGTTTATAACGCGTTCACGCATCGTTGCCACACTAAAAGCTCTTTTTCAACAAAAAATGCTGTTTTTAGGACTTAGCGCTCGTGATGATTCTCTCCGTCGTGCGAATGCAGATGCTCGTGCATAAGCTTGCCGTGCCGGTGCATATGCTTGTGAATAAGGTTTGCGGACATCAAAAGTTCAAGATTGTTCATCACCATATCACAGTTGGAGTCCGCTTTGATAGTATGATCCTCACCGAAGACAATGGCCCGCGTGCTTATCTGTTCTACGATGTCTAGATCGTGGGTGGCCGTGATGATCGTTTTCCCCGCTTTGGCCAAATCCTGCAGGAACTCAATAAGCCATAGTTGGCTGCGCGGGTCTAAACCTCCCGTTGGCTCATCTAACAATAGCACGTCGGGGTTAATCGAGAGTATCGAAGCGATGCATACCTTCTTTTTCTCACCGCCGCTCAGGGTATGTGGCGCCCGGTCCCTTAAACTGGAGATCCCCATCATCGAAATGACCTCCTCAGTGCGCTTCTTGACTTCATCTTTGGGCAGGCCGAGCTGTAGTGGGCCGAAAGCGATCTCGTCGACGACTGTGGAGGAGAACAGCTGGATATCTGGGTTCTGGAATACGATGCCGACCTTTTTTCGGAAATAGCGGCCGAACTCGTTATCCTCGAGCGAGTTAAAAGCCTCTTCAGTCACCGGTTTGCCGAACGCATAAAACTCACCTGACGTCGGGTATACCAGAGCATTCAGTATGGAGAGGAGCGTGGATTTTCCGCTGCCGTTGGCCCCCATAATCGAAATCTGCTCTCCTGCTGTCATCGTTAAGTTCACGCTTTTCAACGCCTCGAACTTTTCCAAGTATGTGTAAGAAACGTCTTGTAAATCGAAGATTGTCTCCATGGCTTGGCCTCATTTGAGAGCGTCAGATCCTGATGATATTTTGAGAGATCAGCGCCAGCATCGAGCTAAACATCAGCACGGTTGCGATCGCGGCGTAGTCCCTTTTGCGTACGGCATAATCGTGCAAGAGTTTCACGTCGCCATTAAAGCCCCGGGAGATCATAGCGTCGTGAACCTTGTTGCTCATGTCCAACGATTTCACGAGCATATAGCCAACACGGCCTGCCACCCACCTTTGCTCGTCCCGCACAGACAGACTCCTAATCGTTCTGCTCTTTTTAGCCGTAAAAAAGTCCCCCACCGTATCCATGAGCAAAAAGATGTACCTGTAGCACATGTCGAGTGTCAGGACGTACACTTTCGGAACACGAAGCGATCGAAGCGATTTGAAGAGCACGTCACGCTGAGTTGTGAGAAACAGTAGCACAGCGATAGACACGCATGTAGCCACTCGCAGCATGAACGTGATAGCGAACATCGTGCCCTGTCTGGTGATGTAGATCGTGCTAGGGAGCAGGATCGGTCCGAGATGTGCGCCGCTACCGAGAGTCGCGACAGTGACCAAACTGTCGCCGGCCATAAAAACATTAAAGAGAATCGGCAGGACGATGATACCCGCAAAGATAGGAACGAATACCCATACGCGCTTGATAAAGAATGGCACCTCTATCTTGCTGAGGTATGCGAACAACAAGGTCAATAAGTAAACGGTGAAAAGCACCCGGATATCCCTCGTCAGGCTCACGGCCACAACGAGCACTATCGCAGAGATTAGCTTCACTCGTGGATCAAGGCTTTGCAACAAACCATCGCGTTTTGCAAAGTCCTCGGAGACAAGACTATCCTGGAAGAAGTTGAGCACGCCAGAGATCGATTTCTCAACAAAGCTTTTTTTCTTGCCGACATTGACGGCACAACACTGACACGGGCCTGTTTCGACCTC
>DASPOC010000042.1:0-5361 GCA_035626195.1 Bathyarchaeia archaeon
GTTGTGCGATAGGCAAAGCATACACCGACAAGCTGAATATACAGAACGCAGCAACTACCACGACCATACTCGCGACGATACTTACTTTCATTAATTTGTCCATATTTCTCGCCACCTATAGAATTTTACACCCGATTCCACCAAGCCGCCTGAATCCGCATTCCATAGGTATCGCTAAAACATATTTGAAGCTTTATCACAAAATTTTGTATGTTACGGTCGGGCGTTACATCTCGGTTTTCATTGTAAATAGTACCGAAGCGGAAGCAAAGAATATGGGGCTTAGCGCAGCCGGACCGTCGTAAAATCCGCCCTAGGGGGTAAAAAATCTGCGGCTAACTGCGCTTTCTTTCTTGCGTCTTCTGCCCTATTCGATCACAAGTCTCCTTGTCTTGTCACGGTGTCAAACTCGCACATGAATGATATTTGACCCTCCACTTTTATCACTGTAATCCATGAATTGTCTGACATCTGCGCTCAACGACAGGTGTCGAGAAATGTTTCGGTACAATGGGAACTGATCGATCACGTTTATGCGGTTGTCCCACTTTGTGATTTCGTTCGCATCTTCTAACGTCCTTCTGCCCCAAGATACCTGCTCAAAATTCTTGTCAAAAGATGCTCTGAAATCGTTCCATGCCTCTTCCTTTTCCTTATCGCTAAGCTGCTTCCACCACGCCTCGAGATCGGACCATTCCTTGCCTTTCGGCTTTGTTTGAGTTTTGAGTGCGCCTATCAACGTGTTTTTTTGGTCCTGTGGCACCTTTTCCAACCCGTCCTTTATCGCATCCATCAGCGCTGATTTCATCGCATCCTGTTGCTCCGGTGGAAACTGTTCAATCAATGCCATAACATTATTATGTAATCTTGATGGGGCATCGAATATAATTTCACCATCAGGGAAGTGGTCTGCGAGCCTCGAGAAGAGCTGCTTTACCTGCGGTCTCTCAAAGAAAGGCAGCACCCCACCAGCCATTATGAATATCCCGTTTTCAGTATGGTTGATGTCCTTGCACCAGCTCGGATCGAAGAGTGATTTTGCGATGTACGTTACTCGGTCAGGTTCAGGAAGTAGCTGTCTTCTGACGTTGATGACATCGGGCAGGTCAAGGTCGTACCAGTGAATTAGACCATTATCAATGCGGTAAAACGTCGTATCAAGCCCAGCAGCTAGGCTGATAAGCGAAGCACGAGGGTGCTCGGCAATATATGCTAGTATTTTGTCGTCGAACTGCTTTGCCCTTAATGACCATAGACTGAATAATGACAGATCGTCTTTAAAAGGGGCATTAAACAAAATACCTTCGAACGGCGTGTCACTTGCTAAGGGATCATAGTCAATTTTTTCGACGAGTTCAACGGCCTTAGCATCATAGAATAGTGAGCTATACTCTTTACTTAATTTCGCCCGGCCAAATAAACAAAATAATAGCGTTTCCGATACGCCGCTTAAATTTATCTTTACTTTGTCATGTTGCATGTTTGTTGCTCATATGCACTAATTGCATGTTTCAATTCTATTCAGTGCATGCAGTGATCGCACTTAATTCTAGTTTGAAGATGAATATGGAATGGGACATAGCCCTGTGTTTGATGTGTGGAGAATGGATGCTGCGCAGAAAGCTACATATCAACGGGTAGCGCAAATAAAGAGCCAATCGCCCCCAACCTCCGCAGATCAGCAGGAACCCCAAACGGCACTGATCGTTGTTGCGGAGCAAATCAAGAAGCTTGGAGAACTGCGTGACCAAGGGCTTTGGACCGAGCAAGAATTTGACTCTAAAAAACAAGAGCTGCTGGCACGAATGTAAATGCCCAGGCTGCATCGAAGATTGAACTAAGCGGCTAGGTCAGCTCTGCCGCGAGCCGCTCGCTGTGTCCGTGCTGCCTTCTCGACCGATAATATGCCCCAGAAAAAGGCGTTTGCTCAATGGGTGAAGAGATATTTGACTTGCTTCCTTATCCGGTTCTACCTTCTCTGCGTCCCTGAAATGTGAAACAAGAGCGTTGAGAGCTCCCACATCATTGAGGCTAATCTGTGACTCCTCTAAGGTTTTGGTCTTCACTTCTTCGAGCACACGGCAGAGCAAGTCAGCTTCGCCGCCCGTCAAAACTAACGCCTTGGTGAGCATTTTCTCCCTCCTACTCGGTGCTAATCACATAGACTGCATCAAAAATTGCATGTTCGATTTGTTCTAATGCCGTTTTTGGCGTCTAAATGGCTTTTATTCATAGATGCGGGCCCCGATTGACTACAACCGCTAGAAGAAATTGAGATGGCCTTGCGTTGAGATCCTTGTGGCATGTATTTCCCAGGACGTTGGTGTAGGTTGCAATGAAATAGGACCTTATCCTGGTCAGCGCGTCGTTTACACTTGACTTAAAGCTCGCAGCGCACGCTGTACGTCATTAGGCAATAATAGCATTGAAGTCGTCAACTACCTAACCGAGTAATACCGCGAAGGTAATGGCCAGGGTTGCCGCGTGGCGGCCTCGTGAAAAGCTGTACATAAAACGAGCGGTGACCATAAAAGTTGCCGTGATGTGCGTCAGTCGAAACCCGTGAGCCTGCCCGCTCTCAAAGCCCAACAACCGCTTCTTCGTAAATCTGTGAGAGAATGTCCTCGTGCAACGCGCTGAACTCGGCGTCGAGGTGTTCCCGCGGTCGAGGGAGTTCGACTGGGATGATCCGTTTCACACCCCTCGTTTTCGCCGAGAGGAGTATGATCCTGTCGGCAAGAACGATCGCTTCTTCAACGCTGTGCGTAACAAACAGAATGGTTTTTCGCTCTGCTGTCCAGATGCTGAGAAGCTCCTCTTGCATCTGACGGCGCGTCTGTGCGTCAAGGGCACCGAAGGGCTCGTCAGCGAGGATCATCTTCGGCTCGTTAGCAAGCACGCGAGCAATGGCGACGCGCTGCTTCATGCCCCCCGAGAGCTCTCGCGGGTATCGCCCTGCAAAATCAGACAGACCCACGAGCCGTATGTATTGGTTTACGCGCTCCTCGCGCGCCTGTTGAGCGAAACCTTTCATTTCAAGCCCGAATGCAACGTTGCCGTGCACGGTCCGCCACGGAAAAAGGGCGTAGTCTTGGAATATCATCCCCCGATCGCTTCCTGGGCCGCTGATGGGGATGCCGTCCATCGTTAGAGAGCCGCGCGTTGGCTCTGCGAGACCGGCCACGAGACGGAGGACTGTCGTTTTGCCACACCCTGACGGGCCGACAATGCACACAAATTCTCCATCTGAGACGGTAAAGCTCACGTCGTCGACCGCGGTGAATTCGTCAAATACCTTCGTAACGCCTTTTAGAGACAAGCCGCTGTCGGCTATGCCCACCGAATCACGCGATGTTGAATCCATAATATGCCTTCGTTCATCAGAAATCCGATTATGCCGATCATAATAATGCCTGAAATGATCTCAGGCATTCTTCCTCCCACCTCGTACATTGTCATGATAAAGTAACCGAGCCCCGTTCCGCTTCCGCCGATGAGTTCGGCCGCCACGATCGATGCCCAGCCAATGCCGAGGCCGATTCTTACGCCGGCAAAAATTGCAGGAATGGACGCGTACAAGACGACCTTCGTGAGTAACTGGTGCGTACGCGCTCCGAGCGTCCGTGCCGCGTCGACGATGGTAGGATCGATGGCCTTCACGCCCTCGACAACCGTCACCACCGTGGGTAGAAACACCGCAAGTGCCACGATAAAGAGCTGGGCGAGGAGCACGGTGTTTCCGTACGTCATAAAGAGCGCGAACACGAGAGGAATCAGTGCAAGAGGCGGTATCGGGCGAAATATCTCTATCAACGTGCTCGCGAAGTAATCAAAACGCTTGCTCCACCCGATGGCAATGCCGAGCGGAATTGCCACCGCAAAGGCGATCAGCGCGCTCTCGATCACGCGGGTCAGGCTCGCTCGTGCGTGTTCGAGCAAGGTCCTTCCCAATACTGGTTCTGGCGTGACGATGAGCGAGGCGAACGTCTGGAACGTGGTGACCGGCGTTGGAATTCCGACGAGTTGCGTGACGGTTACAAGCTCCCAGACAAGGAGGAAAAACGCGATCGCCGCGAGCTGCATAAGCACCTTGCTCCGCCGCTCTCGTATAATCCGTCGGCGCTGCAGGCGCGTTGGCGTTGTCGTTGGTGTGCGCAGCCGGGAGTGAGCCCCGCGCGCTTTCACGGACCTGAAGCCTCTCCGCTCTCCGTCTCCCATAGATACCCTTCTTCCCCCTCCCCTTTATTTGATCTCAACCCGCAGGTGCTGCTGTTGCGCCAACGTGCGCAACAGCACGTCTTGGAGTGACCCGGCGCCCGGCGTCGCGATGGTTTTGCCCGCAAGATCAGACAGCGAGTCAATGCCCGCCTTTGGGTTTACGATCAGCGCCGACCCCTCGTTGTTGACAGCCGCGATAACCGTCATTGGTATGCCATCGTTCACGCCCCTGAGCAGTGCCGGTGCAAGTCCGCAGTAGCCCATTTCAATCTCACCACTTTTAAAGCCTTCAACAAGATCGATACCGCTGCCGTATTGTTTGGTAACAATGTGTAATCCGACGCTCGCGTAGTAGCCTTCGTTCTCTGCTATATCAAACGCGAGGTCGTGACTGTCCCCTGAGAGCGTCCCGAGGGTGACTGTCGTGTTGGCTGGCGGCGGCGTCCAGTTTGGATTCTCGGCGAGGTGCTGCTCAACCTCGTTTACGTAGTCGAGTTGCACAAAGTGATTTAAGAACTGATCGACGCTTGCGTACCCCAGCGCGGTCACATTTGTCTTCACGTATGAGGCGTTCTCGAGCACGTCATAGACCTCGCGCGCAGCTTGAACGCTGGGCGTGCTGGTGTAGGTGATATGCTTGAGCGATTCGCGCGCCACCGTGTCGTTAGAGCCGGTGCTCGTTGCAATGCCGTCGATGGTCTGATTGATATTGTGTGGGTCGAGTATGAAGCGTGTCGCCTTTATGTGCGCCCACACCATCGCGAGCGTGGCGTTTCGACCAAGGGAACCAAGACCCGCTCGCGAGACCACGAGCACACAGCACGGGTGGCTCGGCCAGATCGTGTGTGAGTAGGCAAGCGCCGTCCCCGTTCCGCTCAGCGCCGCCTTTGACGTGACCGGTTCCCACGCGATGAACCCATCGATGTTGCTCGTTTGCACCTGCTGCAGCATGTCGCCTGACCGCATCCAAGTCTCGTATACGACACCGCTTTCTTTGGGTGAACTCATCAAGCAACCGGCACATACCGAAACGACGACCACCGCGACGAGCGCGAACGGCACCGCTGTTTCTTCGAGTATTCGTGCTTTGTTCATGTGCCTACGCTCCCCAGCCGCTACCAAGCGTGTAGAGAGACAGAGGGT
>DASPOC010000043.1:0-26334 GCA_035626195.1 Bathyarchaeia archaeon
CGGATCGAACGTAATTTCCCCTGTTTGGTCAAACATCGCTTGAACCGTCCCGCCAGCGTGAGAGGTGGCACGTGTTCGCATGCCCATGAACCCTTCCGAAAAAACCGTTAGGTGAGCATAGAAGCTCGTTTTTGACACTTGTGGAGAGATCGTGAGACGCCCTTCTTCGAACAGCTGAACGACTTTGGAGATTATTCGCTGCGATGATTTGCCGTCGTTAAGGGGGTCGCTTATTTTCTTTCCCTGCGCCGTAGCCCGTACGGCTTCAGTCAAGACCTCCGGGTGCGGACTATTGCCTAGTAACCTATTCCACCCATTTTCAACGGTCTCAGTGTAATAGGTGCTATCGGACAGCGTGATGCACGGCGTTTCCAAAATGGCGCTTTCTTTCTGAGGGCCCCCGGAATCAGTGACTAACACGTGAGAGTCCATCATCAATCTGATGAAACCAGTGTAGGCTAATGGATCGATAAGGTGGACGTTCTCGCACGATTGCAATTTTCCCATTAAGCCGAATTTGACGAGATGCCTCCTAGTATTTGGGTGCAAGAGCATGACAACGTTGTATTCATCGAGACTAGTCGCCGCTTTCGTGATTCTGCCGAGCGCCTCAGGGCTTCCTATGTTCCACGGCAGCCTAACCGCTACTGCAACAATCGGCCGGTCGTCTTCACAAAGAGCATCGATAGAATCCGCCTTTTGTGCCGTCGGCTTATAGTCCAAAAGCGCGTCGACGAGTGGATCACCTAAGTAGTGGACGCAATCAGGATCGTAGCATTCTTCAAGCAGGTTTAGGCGGGCCGTACTGCACACAGGAAAAAACAGCGTCGAGCACATTTCGATGACTTTCCTTCTTACATCGCTGTGCAAGTCCCGCAATGACCGATAGCCCGATTCGATGTGGCCGACCGGAATAAAATTCATCGACGATGCAATGGCTGCGCTAAAAGATGAGATTACGTTGCCTTGAACAAACACAAAGTCAGGCCGTGCAGTCTCCAATATATCATCGATCTGATTGATCATGCCGGAGATCTGCTTATTATAGCTCATATTGCCAAACGACAGGCCATAATCAGGGTCTCGAAGACCCAAATCTCGAAGCAAGTTCTCATACATTTCGCGGTCAAAATGTTGCCCAGTATGAGTGAAAACGAGTTCCGTATCGGGGTTCTTGTCGACCTCCTTGAGGAAAGAGGCCATTCCTATTAGCTCCGCTCGCGTCCCAATAAAAACGGCAATACGCATGTCTCGTCTCCTCTGAGCTTACGAGCACCATCGCCTAAATAGCTTATCATCTAAAATCAAGCGATCCGCTTCATTGCAGCGTCGCAGATTTCGATTCGATTCTCGAGCCTGGAGGATAAACTCCGGCAGCCACTGCACCCACGCCGAGCGTCGATCCGGGACCAATCGACGTGCCGACGTTTATCATGCTGTTAATGCCTGTGCGCACGTCGTCACCCATGATGACACCAAGTTTCCGCCTACCGGTGTCCGCGCCACCGAGTTTAACGCGCTTCTCATCAAAGCGCAGATTGGCGACTGTAGTACCGGCACCGAAATTACAGCGCATGCCGATGATGCTGTCGCCGACATACGACAAGTGTCCGATTTTGCTCTCATCCATTATGATTGAGTTTTTCACTTCGACGGCGTTGCCGATCTTGACTCGATTCCCGATGCAAGCACCTGCGCGTAAGAGGCAGTTGGGCCCGATTTCACATCCATTGCCGATTATGACCGGCCCGGTAATGTACGCGCCATTTTTTACAACCGAGCCACGCCCGATTCGCACAACACCTTTTAAGGTCGTAAGAGGCTCGACGACCCCTTCGTTCGTGCTCTCGAGCGTCTGCATCAGAAGCTCATTTGCGCTCAACAAGTCCCAGGGCCTTCCTATGTCGATCCACGGCTCCTCAACCTTCGTGAACCCAACGTGGTAGCCCTGATCGATCAGCAATTGTATAGCGTCAGTGATCTCGTACTCGCCCCGTGCCGACTTCTGCGTCTCGGCTATGCATTCGAAGATTTCCGGCTCGAAGGCATAAATACCGAGGTTCGCTAAATTCGAGCGGGGCTCATCGGGTTTTTCCGTGATTCGAACCACAGCGTCGTCAATGACTTCAAGTATGCCGTAGTTGCTCGGTTCTTTCACTCGCTTCGCCGCGATGTGGACCACCCGGTCTGGCACTGTCTGTGCGAGGAGCTTCAATGTGAGTGAGGTTACCAAGCTATCGCCATTGAGTGCGAGAAAGCGCTCATCGACGAGATCCCGAACTTGGTTAATTGCATCGGCCGTCCCGCATTGCCGTTCTTGTCTGACGTACTCAATCTGGGCTCCGAGGTCCGCTTTATCGAAATGTGAGCGAATAGCTTCCTCGAGGTAACCGGTTACGATTATTACGCGCAAAATGCCTGCTTCGACACATGCGCTAACTATGCGTTCGAGTATGGGCGTGCCCAGCACCGGGAGCATGACTTTGGGCTGGTTATAGGTCAGTGGACGCATCCGTGTGCCTTCGCCGGCACCAAGTACGACCGCTAACATTAGATGTGCCTCTTCACTATTGCCGACGCTTTTTCATAAAGCCTTTTTGTCATCTCTGCGTCTCTTGCCTCCGCAGTAATTCTTATTTTTGGTTCTGTTCCTGATCTTCTTACTAGTATCCAACCGTCTTCAAAATCAAGCCTTACGCCGTCAACGGTCGTCAGCTCAACATAGTCGAGAGAACGCAATTCTTGAGTAATCGCAGCTATTGGATCGTTTTCACTGCTGTAAGCAACTGACCCTCGCAAAATGTGATACTTGGGAAACTGTGCAATCACGTCGGAGATCGATTGCTGACTAGCAAGTGATACGATCAATGCTGCTGCATAGATGCCGTCCGGAGTATATGAAATGTGGGGAAAAATCCAGCTACCGCTACTCTCGCCACCGAAGTCCGCCCCTGCACGTTTGACTTCTTCCGCGACGTACACGTCACCTACGCGTGTTCGATGAATCGCGCAGGTTAGGACGTCATCCACCATCTGCGAAACGTCGACAGGATACACTGCAATCTTTTTTGCCTCGTTCACGCCGAATAACGCGAGCATTTCATCACCGGCTATATACCTGCCACCTCGGTCTACTGCCATCATACGATCAGCGTCACCGTCGTGGGCTATACCGATATCGGCGCCGAAGCTTCGCACAGCTTCAATCAGGAGGTTCAAGTTGCTTTCTATAGGCTCTGGATCTCTTGCCGGGAAAAATCCATCGGGCTGCGCATTCAGTGTAATGACATCGCATCCCATCTCTCTAAGCACATATGGTGTGATGGTCGCCCCCGCGCCTGAGCCGCAATCGACAACCACGCGACAGCTTACATCGGTGAAATGATTAAGGATATCCTTCTTATGGTCATTGATGGCATTGCTGTAGGACGCAATTTTCCCAATAGCGTCCCAGCCGGCCCGCTTACCACCGTACGCCGGGAGCGATTTTTCTTCGGTGATCAATGACTCGATATCTTCCTGCTGCTCGCTATTGAATGAGGTGCCATCTGGGTTCCACAATTTGATGCCAACGTATTCAGCAGGGTTATGTGAAGCGGTAACCATAACACCGCACTCATAGTTGGGGGCTGCGTGAGAAAGAGTCGGTGTTGAAACGAGGCCGATTCGAGTGACGTCACACCCACAGGCGGTGAGCCCTGAGATAAGCGCATATTCAATCATCTCGCTTGCGATACGAGGATCCCTACCTATAACGGCAGATTTACATCGGGATCCGACGGCGAGCCCAACGCTGAGCGCCAATTCTGAGGTCAGCCTCCTGTTGGCCACTCCACGAATTCCGGAAGATCCAAACATGTTAGGCCTCCGTTTTTTCCAATTTAGTTTACTGGTTAAATGGCACCAAAATTACACTCAGAATCCTCTCCGCATTGAAATTAAATGTTTTGGTAAAACTATAAATCGAGAGGTACGCGTTGAATACTACGTGCGTCGATTAACAGAGTATGCGGCTCACGAACGTAACTCAATGTGGGAATGGTCCAAAGTCAAAAACCCGCTCCGAGTAGCCCTAAACTACCTCGTTGTACGCATATGCGGCTCGTTGCCTTCACTGAAAACAAAAAATGCGCTATATCGTTCAATTGGGATCAAAGTCGGCAAGAACGTTTCTGTCGGTTTGGAAGTCACTTTTGACATCTTTTTTCCTGAACTTATAGAAATTGGCGACAACTCCGTCATCGGATATGGGTCTACCCTGATTTGTCACGAATTCTTGATAAGCAAATGGAAAAAAGGCCCGATTGAAATCGGCAAAAATGTTCTGATAGGAGCAAACTCGACGGTCTTAGCAGGCGTCGTCATCGGAAGTGGAGCTACAATTTCTGCCTGCTCTCTTGTTAATCGAGATATCACCAGCGACGCTCTTGTCGGCGGGGTGCCCGTCCGAGAGATCAGGAGTGAATACACGACGTGAAACTCCGCGGTATCTTGGAAAACACGCCACTGCTGGTTGCGGTCATGCTTATCAACGTCGCGGGAACGTTAGTCGGTTTCTACTACTATTGGGATCAGCTGGTTTCTTCGAGCCCCGTCTACTGGATGTTCATCCCAGACTGCCCTCTGTACACTATGCTCGCCGCGGCCGTCCTAGCCGTTTACGTGAGTACGAGGCGCAGTTCCGATATTGTCAATTTCATCACTGCAATCGGATTGGCAAAATACGGCACTTGGACCGTATTCGTCGTCTTAGCGTTCACTGCGTTTTATTTTTCAGTCGACAGCAGTTTTTACTCAGTGCTGGTTCTATTGCATGTCGCGATGGCTGCCGAGTTCATTCTGCCGCTTATGTTAATTCGTCAGCTGAAGCAGAGGTTCATCGCCGTTGCGCTTATATGGTTTTTTGCAAACGATTTCGCGGATTATTTTTTGGGCACTCATCCACCCATACCCGTAAGCGACATCACGCAGATCGCCATTTTCACTTTCCTGCTTACACCAGTCTTCATAATCGTAGCATACGCTGCAGCCAGATTTTTAAATAATAGCAACACATATGAGTGCTTAGCGGGGGTTGCCAAGTTAGGTCAAAGGCGCAGGGCTTAGGGCTGCGACGTGGAAGTAAGATACCCTGTCTCATAGGAGTTCGTGCGTTCAAATCGCACCCCCCGCATAAACTTTGTCATTCGTGCGTTTAGCTTTCTTCTCAACGCCTCGCACGAGATGCTTCTTCAGCGCGCGGATTAAACAGGCAGCTAAGCCCGAATGCAAGATAAATCGGCGATTGCGTAGAGAGAACGATGGGCGGGCAAATGCTGAGACGACGACGAGCATCCCTTCCGGATTAGGTGCTAACACGATCTGTAGCTGGATGATCACATTATGGTAGGAGTAAGAACAGGTCAGCGCTCGGCTCGATTCTGGTTTCGATGCCGTCTTTGAAAAGGCGGACTGTTCCTCCGCTTTCTGAGACGGTTATTGCTATTGCGTGTGTCTCGCGCGTTATCGCAAGTGCCGATATGTGACGCCCCCCTAACCCTTCTAAGTGGATCAATTTCGTGTTTACATCTAAGTATCTGCCGGCTGATGTGATGATCCCTTTCTCGTCTACAATAAAAACGCCGTCTAGCTGAGCAAATTCTTTGATGGTTTCCCAATGTGAAGGATTTTTTATGTCCCGCATATCTTCGCCGTGTCCCTTGTACGGATTGAGAATAAGCTGATGTGATCTTCTCAGCACTTCAGTCGTGTCCCCAACTATGAATGCCGTTCCCACTTTCTTGCCTTCTCGGCCCTCTCTTCCCAATTCAAGAGCCAATCGCAACGCCGCTTTTAGCGCCGTTGGATCCACGCGTTCCGCTGTCCTGTCTATTGCCTGCACCGTCACGAGCTGTTTGACGTCACAAACAACGATAGACGATAGATCTGCCAGGCATAACACGCCAACAATGTATCCCCCCTTTACTACGTCCTGAACATAGGCCGCAGTGGCAATGTCCTGCACAAGCGCGAAATCATTAAACGCTGGGGCGACGATTTTGGTTTTAAGGTCTTGGGTTGCGCTTTCGCTCAGGAGGTCTCGCAACTCTTTAGTGACGCCTTTCGATAACGAAGAGGTTTCAATAAAAGTCGACGGGACGTCGCAGGCCACCTCGCTACACGATGCATCTGAGATCACAAAAATATGTGCGGCATCAATCTTTTTTGCTAGCTCATTGGCAGCCTCGGTGATCGCTGTGTAAATTTTATCCATAGAGTCTAATCGCTTCAGGCGTCGCTCATGTTTTTCTTTTCTTGACTTAAAAAACTACTTCCGTGTTCATCTTTACAAAAGCGATTGTGAGCTATTTAGCTATTTATATCTGTTTTACGAAATACGAAGAGATGAAGCACTTTGACGCGGATCTGCACTTACACTCACGTTTCAGCATCGGGACGAGCCCCAAGATGGACCTGCCGCAAATGTGCGAAACTGCTCATCTGAAAGGCGTTCATGTGCTCGGAACTGGCGATTGCCTTCAGGGCGTATGGCTAGAAGAGCTAGAATCCAGCTTAGAAAAGCGTGGAGACTGTTATGAGATGGATGGAATTGCGTATGTAATTCAATCTGAAGTCGAAACAACGGTCAAAGGGCGTGTTCACCATCTGATATTGTTTCCGAATTTCTCTTCCGCGCACGAACTCCGCGAAGTGGTGTTGAACAACGGATATTCGCAATTAACCGGTGGCAGACCTCAGCTTAAAATATCGCCTGAGGAACTTATCAGTTTAGTTCATGAAGTCGGCGCACTCGCGGGGCCGTCACACGCCTTCACTCCTTGGACATCAATGTACGCCGCTTACGGCAGCATCCGTGAGTGTTACGGGGAAAATAGAGATCTTGTCACCTTTCTAGAGCTTGGACTAAGTGCCGACACCAAAATGGCCAGCAAGCTAGCAGAGTTGGATTCGTGCACCTTCGTGTCTTTCAGTGATGCTCATTCCGCGGCGCCCGACAAGTTAGGGAGAGAGTTTACGCGATTCTGCTTGGGACGCCCAAGTTTTCGTGAGATACGTCGAGCATTTCAAGGAGTCAACGGCCGGAGGGTAGCCCTCAACGTAGGTCTCGATCCTCGAGAGGGCAAGTACCATCTGACAGGATGCCGTCGATGCAAAAAAGCTTACGACCTGGAAGATATCACCGCCGATGGACGCGTGCTAAAAACCTGTCCCGAGTGCGGCGGACCACTCAAAATAGGCGTGAAAGATAGGATACGGCTCCTTGCGCTCAAGAGTTGCGAGGTTCCCTTAGCACAAAGGCCGCCATATATACATGCCGTGCCGCTCTTAGAGATACTGAAGGCCATGAAGCGCTCCAATCCAATAAACGTTAAGAAGATTTATGGCGAGCTGATACGGGAATTTGATAACGAAATAAACATTCTTATCGATGCGCCTCTAGGTGATATGAGGCAGCAGCACCCAGAACTCGCGGGAGTGCTTGAACGGTTCCGAAAAGACGCTATCGACTTCGAGTTTGTGGGCAGAGGCGGTTGGTATGGAAAGATTAAAATCTAGTAGCTCTCAGCTTGCCTCTTTCTATTGATGAGGTTCTTTTTTTCATACGCTTCGATGACCGTTTGTGGCGTTAGGCCTGCACTGATCATCGCAGACACTAGGAAGTGCAAGCAATCAATTAGTTCTTCATGAACGCTGCGCCACTTTTCCGCAGACAGCGTGTGTTTTTTCCACCACTTCCTCTCACCGGTGATGACAACGCCAAGCGTGTTGCGCGTCTCATAAGACTCCTGTATCAAATGCCCAAGCAAGGCGACGACCTGGTCTTCTTTGCTCCACTCGTTAAAAGGGGCTCGATTTTGAACGGATTCGTCAAAGCTCGCCTGTAATTCGAAGATCTTGTCTAGTCGGTCCATACAGTGAGTTACATGAGTACGGAGGTAATAACGCTGTCGATGCACCCCCATAGAAAGCTTGATCTCGCATGAGTAGTGAGTTGAGGAAGGGGCCCCACCGAATCTATGGACAAAAAGCTACGCGAAAGGCTAGTGCTCCTAGTTCTTGTAGCGAGTCTTGCCACAGTTCTCGTTTTTATCTCGTGGCCATTCAAAGACGTCATTGCCATAACGCTGTTGCTCGCGTTCATTCTACAATACCCGACTGCGTGGCTCGAAAAACGCATACACCGACGACGAAGCGCCATTCTAATCGTTATCGTTTCCATCTTCGCAGCCCTCGCGTTCATATTGCTAGACATCGTTTACATACTATACAGTGAGATCGCTAGTTTATCTGTCTCTTCTGAGAACCTTGACAAGTTGCTCAACCAGGGCTCCCAAAGTCTAATCACGAGCCTTAGCGCGCGAATAAGCGAGAGTCTCCAAGTAGCAAGCTTACAGGGTCGAATCTCTGACATATTGTCGACCATTCTGAAGGATGTGCTAGCGAGCTCAACAAGTGTCATAGAACGGGTCATTCCAAACATACCACTCTATGTCGTCGAACTGGTGATCGTGACTTTGCTTCTTTATTATCTCTTGCTGCGCGGAAAGGATGTCTTCGGCGAGATGATCACGCTAGTACCGGCGGAGTATCAAACCGTCGTAAATCGCTTCCTGGGACACCTGCAGCTCATATATTACTCACTCTACGTCGTCAATCTAGGATCCAGTATCGTGAGTGGCATCTTAGCGGCGGTGGGGTATGCAATCCTCGGCGTGCCCTATTTCATTACGTTCGCAATACTCATTGCGATTTTTGGGCTCATCCCCGTCATTGGGAGGGCAATCGTGTACGTACCGCTCACATTGTATTACCTGCTTATCGGAGATCCGATTAAGGCCGTGGTTCTTTTGGTTTTTAGTTGGGCAGTGCTTGATCAGCTTACGGGCTTGTACATACTTCCGATGTGGGCCCATCGCACCGGCAGGGTGCCTCAAGCACTGACAATTCTTGCGTTCACGGCCCCCATCTTAGCACTCGGGCCGATTGGCTTCATCATAGGGCCGGCAGCATATGGCCTAGCCCTCGCTTTGTTCAGGACGTACAAAGAGACGCAACAAGAAAAAATGCTGCCGGCGGGTTCTTAGCATGCTATCGGCAAACTTAAGCGGTTACCCAACGCGACCAGATCTCGAAGCTATACGAGAATACGTCCGAGCAGGTGGCGAGAACCCATTCACAGCAGCGGTCAAAAAGGCGGTTCAGGACCAGCTAAGAGCCGGCGTTGACATCGTTACAGACGGTCAAGTGAGGCAAATCACTCACCTACTCGCATATAACGTTCCTGGTATGCTGATGGATGACCACCCGCGAATTGAAAACACAGTGGGGACCCCGCGAAATACAACAACGGAATTGGATTTTATTACTGCCGCGAAAGAATGTGGTGACGCAACGCATGTCAAGGCAGTATTGCCAGGCCCATTCTCATTTGCCGCCAGCTGTGTACTAGACGCGAAAGCACCGTACCGATCGAAACAGGACGTGAACTTGCTATTTGACATTGCATCTGTGCTTCGCTACGAAATTGACACGCTCAGAGAGAACCACGCACGCTTGATCCAAATCACAGAACCCATCGAGATCGTGCGTGACATTGACGTATTTTTAGACCTGCTGTCGGTACTGTTCAAAAGGGTGAAAACGCCCGTTTGTCATTTAGAAGGAAACGTGAGCAAAGTGTTTCCAAAGCTGTTAGAAGCGAAAATTGCTGTCATTTCCTTTGACGTTGTTGACTTCGTCCAGAATAACGCGACGGTGAAATTTAAAGAACTTCTTGAGGTGCACGAAAAAGTAGCAAGTGTGGGGTGTGTAAATTCATCAAAGGCTCAAGTAGAGTCAATTGAAGCTCTCGAGAAGCGGGTTGGCCCGTTTATAGATGCATTTGGGCAAGAGCGCGTTTGGATTGCTCCGAGTAAAACGCTCGCCAATTTGCCTCGATTAGCTGCCTTTGACAAACTGAGGCAACTTGCAGCAACGCAACTACGCATGGCGGCCAGAGCTGAATAATTACCCTCCGCCGAAGCAAAAAGGTCTGATCGCAAGAGAAATATAGCCTCCACCCTATCTAAGTCTTGGAGTTGATAATGTGCTTAGCGTTAATGAAATCTCTATGGGAATCGTTGAAGAAATGTTGGATTACACGGAAGAACTGAAGATAGAGGCGCTTGAGCTTGACAACGGTTCCACGGTTATTGACTGCGGCGTTAATGTTGAAGGCGGCTACGAAGCTGGCGGGATGTTTACCGAAATATGCCTCGGCGGGCTCGGATCTGTCAGGCTCACCGTGCAGACGTTGAAGAATACGCCCTTAGTGTTTATTCATGTTTTTACAGACCATCCCGCTCTTGCCACGCTTGGATCTCAGAAAGCGGGCTGGTCGATACGGGGCGATAACTACAGCGCAATGGGTTCAGGACCGGCGCGAGCTTTGTCGTGCCAGCCGAAGAAGACGTACGAACTCATAGACTACGAAGATGATTATGATTTTGGGGTAATCGCACTAGAATGCGACCATTTGCCCGATGAAAAGGTTGCTGACGAGATCGCCGAGCAATGCAACCTTGAGCCTTCAAAATTGACACTTCTTAACGCGCCGACGTCATCAATTGTCGGCACCGTGCAAGTGGCTGGTAGGGTAGTCGAAGTCGCCGTCTACAAAGCCGCAGAACTCGGATACGACACACTACAAATAATGACTGCAGCCGGTTCGTGCCCGGTTGCGCCCCTCACCAAGGATTCACTTCGAGCGATGGGCATGACGAACGACGGCATAATCTACTATGGAAATGTCTTCATGACGGTCAAGAAGTACGACGACGTATTCGAAAAACTGCCCTCGGAAGCGTCCCCGTCCTATGGCAAGCCGTTTTACCAAACCTTCAAAGACGCAAACTATGACTTTTATAAGATAGACAAGTTCATGTTCGCGCCTGCCCAAGTCACGATCACAGATGCGCAATCAAATAACACGCTCAAGTTTGGCCGATTGAACGAATCAGTGCTCGCGGAATCATTTGGGATATAGACTAACACGTCTTGTCTGCGTGGAAGTAATTTCAAACGCTTAGAATAGTTCCAACACCCTTGCTCTTGCCTTCTCTAAAAATGAATCTTTGACCTGTATATACATGATACGGCCGATATTTGAACCGGATCCTTACTGTCCCAGACTCGCCGGCCATCATGAACTCACGCTCAGGATCAAAGGTCACGCTCTCTGAAATAGTTTCGACGTGAATCACAGGTTCATAACCGCGTCCGATCCTCGTCGGATGGTGCAAAATATATACTTCACTGACAAATTCCCTCACCGCAGCGGGCTTATTTCGCGCTAGAACCATGCCTCGCTCAATGTCGTGAGGCTTAACGCCCTTAATAGCAAGCCCGACGATATCGCCGGCCGAGGCTTTTTCGACGTTACAGTGATGCATTTCAATCGATTGGATCTTCACTCGCCAGAACGCAGCGTCTTTTGCGGGGCCCAGATAGAGCGTGTCGCCAACAGCAACCGTGCCACTCTTGATCGTGCCGCTGGCTACGGACCCAACGCCAGTTATCTGATAAACACGGTCGATGTACATCTCTAAGTCCCCGTTCTCAGTCAGGTTCCTTTTTGGCAGGCGCTTGAAAAGCTCGTCCAAGATTTCGATACCATCAAGTGTCACAGGAGAAGTTCGTATAATCGGCACGAGTAGCCCTTGCGCGACCTTACCGCAAATCTTCTCGACCCCGTCGACTCCTTTCAATTTGTAAGGCACTCGGCCGACGACACGCAGGATGTCGTGGATCTGAGATTCGATCTCTTGCATAGCCCGCTCACTGACTCTATCGATCTTGGTTAATGCTACAATGGTGGGGAGTTCCATTGCGAGTAAGATTCCTAAATGTTCCTTCGTGACGTGGGTTACACCATCGTCAGCGGAGACGACCAGAAGGCCGTAATCGAGCTTTGGCCCGACGATTCCCCTGATGGTGGTTCTGAGCCACGGTTCGTGCCCCACAGTATCGACAAACGAAACGAGCTTTGCGGAATTTTGAACGACACCTGCTCGTTCTCTCTTGCTAAGTGGGTTCTTCAGTCGGATGACGCGCTCATTGAAACCGTATACTACGTACGATAGATCTGCTGAGAGTCCCCTCTCTATTTCGTGGGGCTTGACGTCCAGATACAGTCTCGTTTTTCCTGCCCCATCATCAGGAGTGCCGCTTACAATCGTGCCCACTAGAGTGCTTTTGCCGTGATCTACGTGGCCTGCAGTTCCAACAAGAATATGGTCTTTTTCTGAGTGCTTGTTTTTGATAGTTAGTAGTCCGATATGACCTCCCTTGACCGCGTATTCTTCTAGCCCACACACGTGGGCACCAATGTCGCGAGCGATGGCGTGCAAAACATTCACAGACTCATCTAGCTGCGACCTGGAAATACCTTTCAGATATCCTGAATCGGTAATCCCTACAATGTATTGCGCTTTTCCATCAGCTTGCAGGAGTTTGTACTTCATTTGACACGCGAGAGTTTGCCGACGCTCGCCCTTAAGATGGGTTTCCCGTGTCAAGAATTCCTTAAACTCGAGCCCGACTCCTTCGCCGTTGCCCGCAATTGCAGTCAATTTTTCAAAGCCTGAAACCATAAGATGCTCGATTAATTAGGTGTTGTTATAAAAAATAGCTCTATCGATCGATCAATCGCGACTGAGCCAGCATTGAACAAGTAACAGTTGGTCACCGAGTGAATTGGCCTGCGCAGCTCGGCTTCTGCGCTAGGCGCCTCGCAGCAGTATTCATGCGAAAGCCCGCTAAGATGGATTGAGCTACTCAGTCGCAGTTGTGTGTCTCACGATGTACACAGGCATTCCGCGAAAATTGATCAAGCTTAGTCGCGTATCCTCGATGATCTCAGACCCAAGCGGTTTAATGAGCGTGTCCGCAGCTATTTGCTCAGATAACTCTATTATGCTTCGCTGAATCTCCATTGGGGGCCGGATGGCATAAATCAAACTAGCGCCTCGATACAATTGCAGATCTGGACACGTGACATCGTCTTTGACGTAAATGGGCTTCAAGCGACAATCGACTGCATCAATTTCAAGGATGTCCGTTGCCGTAACCTTAAACCTGGAGCGAAGCGCGAGAGCGACTCGCGAATATCTCCCGCTTCCGACTTCAACTAACGCTGTTGAGTAGTTGTTTCGTATGAACTCTGGGAGTACATCCGCGCAGCGGTCAGACATAGCCACAGCCTTTAATTATTCTTTGTTAGCATATACGTATTCCGCGTCGACAGGCCGCAGCCACGAGGTGTTACTTGTCCTTAATTCGTAAGTTCCGACCGTCAGATTTTGAACGGATCATAGAGATTGAAAAAGAGGCATTTGGCGAATACAACCCGATATTGTTTATGACGGCATACGAAACGTTTCCTGACGGTTTCCTTGTTGCGGAAGAAGAGGGTCACGTAGTTGGATTCCTAACCACCGTAGTAGTAGCTTTATTTGACGTGAAAATCCTGTCAATAGCTGTAGATAAGAGGTGTCAAAGCAAGGGGTTTGCCTCAATGCTGCTACAAGCTCTCTTCGAAGTCTTGCGCGCAAAAGGAATCTTACGACTGCTCCTCGAAGTGAGGCTGAGCAACATTCGCGCTCAGAAATTGTACTTATCGCTCGGCTTCAATCTGGTCAATGTTATTTCTGCTTATTACCAAGATGGCGAAGACGCCTATTTGATGGAGAAATTGTTAGTTAACTAACTATCGTAATCTTATCATCTCGGTTCGTGCAGCAAGTTCTTGCATTCGTGCTGAAATCCTTCCTGTACCAGAGAACTCCTCGGAGTCTATCACAGATGCGAGCTCATTGCCAAGCACGAAGATCGCGTGCTTATGCTCAGCCTTGCTTCTGTGTATGTGCATCGGGCCGATATGAAGCGAAGCGTACCGCTCAAATTCACCATTACAACACGTGTGTTCTTCAAAATGGTTTTTGACGCGAACCAAAAGTGTATGTAACTGAATAAGTTCCTCTTTATGCATGGGCCATACCTCGGTGTCGTTAGACACTGGAAGATTGAAAACAAGTGCTATAAAGTATTTATGTAGGAATTACGCTTCCTAAAAAAAGTATTTAAATATATCGTGAGCGCAATCCTAAGAAATAGATAGGCAAAAGGTTGGAAACGGAACTGGTCAAACTAGCTCCGCAACTAATAGATTATTGGATATCCTCGACAGTGAGTACTTTGACCGAAAGCGGCCTTTTAACGACATTGCCGATTTTGACGCCTATTAGATAATTAAGCTCTTTTTCTGCCGCAATATCAAGAATACGCTGAGTGATAACCCCATCGAAAATGACACTCTTGACCAGGCCGTCTGATTCTTTCAGAGCGCTTACGAGGTTCCTCACTTCTACCTCTTTTAAAACTTTCCCCTCTGCGTCGAGCAAAAACGCATTCAGCGTGCCGTTCAGCGCCTCTACGTAGTTTCTGAAGCTGCTTTCGATCGGAGACGGCTCGCTGGCTTCAACAGGCGCCATGCGCGGCGCTGGCTCTGGCTTATTTCGAGTAGTTTGCGAAGGCTTTTTCTTGTTCTTTTGTTCGAGCACCTGTTCGAGGGGCAGTTTGTTTCTTAACGCCTTTACGATCTCTTTTTGAGACAAATCTTCAACGCTCTTGCCCTCAGGCGCGTACGCGACGTAATCGACGTCAGCGGTTTGCAGGAGCTCCTTGAGGATCAACTCTCCCCCTCGGTCGCCGTCCAAGAACGTTGTGACGGTCTTCTTCTTGCTCAGTTCAATCACAGCCTTAGGCACGTTCGTCCCTTCAACGGCTATGGCATTCTTGATGCCGTATCTGAGCAGAGTCAAAACATCGGCTCGTCCTTCAACGATTAGTATCGCGTCAGAATCCTGAACGTTAGGACCACACGGGAGTTTTTCTTTACCATAAAAGACAAGTTCGTCGACTCGCACAGCCTGCTTTACCGATTCAGTGAGCTCTTGGCTCTCTGGCAAGCTTTCATCAAACTTTTCAAGAAGTATGTGCTTCGCCTGATCAACGATCTGGCGTCTCTTCGACGCTCTGACATCCTCGATCTTACTAACGGACATTTTAGCGACGCACGGTCCCACACGATCGATGGTCTCCAGCGATGCCGCGAGTATGGAAGTTTCAATCTTATCGAGAGAGGAGGAAATCAGGATGTATCCGTCGGACTTGCCGCTTCTGGAGCTTACGTTTACCTCAATGCGTCCTATCCTGCCTGTCTTTTGGAGCTCTCTGAGATCCAAATCGTCTCCAAGCAACCCCTCTGTCTGTCCAAATATCGCTCCTACTACGTCGGGCTTCTCTACGACGCCGTCTGTATGGATGTCAGCATAAATAACGTATTTTGTAGTGTCAGAATTTTGCATTATCGTCAACTCCTTAGAAACTGCAGAAGTTGTTGAATAAAGGATCCAATAACAAGCCGTTTGCTGTTTCTACAGTCGCACTTCGTGAATTTGCAAGCATCAGCTCGCAATTATGAATGTGGGGTTAATGTGACCTTTTTCAGTTGATATTTTGACTCGCTAATAATTAAAACTACCGATCTGTAGCGACAAGCGCTACGACTTCTTTGTGCTGGCGGCACTATTTTCTACCGCCTGGTTAATCACCGACAGAACTTCAAGGACGGTGGTATTGGACAATAACACCACTTTCTGACTGCTCGTGTGACCGGAAACCAAGTGCACCTCTTTCGCAGGCTTGTTGAACAAAGCCGCCAGGTATCTTACGAGCTCATCGTTCGCTTTTCCATTCTGCGGGGGCTCGGTGAGCTTGATAAGTATAGCGCGCCGCCACCCATCGTACTTCCCAACGCCTGCGTATCGCGAACCTGGCGTAACCTTAACGCGAATCGAAACGCCTTCTGGTACGGCCCTAAGTGCGCCTTTAAGCTGCATGACGGGATGAAAAGCCAGAGATATTGGTCTTTGCCCTGACGCACTAACTCCGAAGGTTCACTCTCTTGAAATCTTCGCTGTCCCCTTCAGTTACCCTCGTGCCAGGGCATGATGCGACCTTTGCCATTACGGGGTTGTCTTGTTATCATCAAAGGGCGTTCGCCAGAAACTCAAACAAGGACCTATACGTAACGGGGATATTTCGCTCTCATATGCACTGATAATCATCCAAACACCCACGTGAAACGGTTATACCAGTCCTCTTAAGAGCGGTGATGTGTATAGTGAAGATGTTATATATCGTTTTCCGCTGCAAAGAAAACACTTCGCTCATGTTCGACTGTAGTGAATCTATGGCATTACTCAAGTGTCTGAGCAACAACCCGCGCATCAACGCATGCACGTGCAAAAGGAGGCTTTGAGAGGGCGCTGCGTAAAAAAGAACGATGCACCGGCGTGAAAACGCAGGTCGATGTTTATATACAATCACATCGATACATGTAAGCTAAGAGCATGTTTGACCCGTACCGTCGCCCAATCAAGAGTCTGCGCATTTCGGTGACACGCAAATGCAACCTCAACTGCATATATTGTCATGAAGAAGGAGAACTACACAGTGCCCACCCGTATGAGATCTCTGTCCCTGAGATAGCCAAAATCGCTCGACTCTGCTATAATGAAGGAGTCACCAAAGTCAAGTTTTCAGGCGGAGAGCCGCTGCTGCGCAAAGATATTCGCGAAATCATCGAGGCATTGCCTCCATTCGAAGACATGTCAATGACGACCAACGGTCAACTCCTCGGTGAGCGGATCGGCGATGTAGAAGGACTTGATCGGGTAAACGTGAGCTTGGACACGCTAAACGCAGCCACCTACAAGAAACTGACCGGGGGGAAGATCGAAAATGTTTTGAGAGGAATCGACGCAGCCCTTGAAGCAGATCTAACGCCTGTCAAGATAAATATGGTCGTGATGGACGGGATAAATGACCATGAGATCGGGGATATGATAAAGTACGTGCAAGGAAAAGAGATGGTTTTACAACTGATCGAACTAATGGACTTCAAGCATCGCCCGGAGTTACGAGGATCGAATCTAAGGCTCATAGAAAGCACACTCGAAGGGCTGTCAGATAGAACGACCGCAAACACCTTGCACAATAGAAAGAAGTTCGAGATCAACAACGCCGAAATTGAAATTGTTCGCCCTATAGATAATACCGAGTTTTGTATGAACTGTAACAGGCTGCGAGTCACGTCAGACGCAAAGCTTAAGCCGTGTCTTCTAAGAAACGATAACCTCGTGGACGTACGAGGAATCGATAAGTTGTCAGACGAACGCGCTTTGGAACTTATTATGAGCGCAGTCACAAGGAGGGAGCCATATTACAAACCAAGTTTCCTTGGCGGAGCTTATAGTCGACGGAGAGCGGGTACCTACTAACCAGTTCGTCCAAGATGTTTTTGCCGGAATAATCAGCGGCGTGCTCTTGTCTATTCACGGCGTCAGGGACGACTGGAAGCTCGCAGAAGTGAAGATAACGCGGGCTGATTAATTCTCTTTATGGACTTAAACTTGCTCATCGAAACACTCGAAGCCATCGCGCCACCTGAACTTGCCGAGTCGATCGATGATGGGCGAATAGGGCTTATAGCTCGCGGACGAGAGGAAGTAAACTCGGTAGCTGTTGCCTTGGATCCAACAGCGAACGTGATTCAAAAAGCGGTTCATACCGAGGCCGATATCCTTATCACGCATCACACGCTAATTTGGAGTCCTATTACTAAAGTTCCTTTGCGTATTCAAAAACAGCTCACGCTCATCTTAGAGCACGGTTTATCGTTTTACGTCTTGCATACCAACTACGATGCGGCGCCTGGGGGGGTCAACGATGTGTTGGCGAAACTCGTAGGATTGCAGGACGTCGAACCATTTGGCCTCGGAAGAATGGGTACAATCGATCCCGTCAGCACATTAGATTTTGTTAAGCACGTGGCGCAAAAACTTGGAACACACGTCCAGTTCACAGGGGGGGGCATCGTCGAAAAAGTCGCCGTGATTGGCGGGAGCGGCTTTGACGCAACTGAAGAGGCAATCGCAGCGGGCGCTGACGCACTTCTTTCGGCCGAACTGAAGCACGACGCTATTCGCTGCGCAGAAGGGCGTCTTTCTCTGATTGACGCCACGCACTATGCGACTGAAGCGCCAGCAATGCAAATCCTAGCGCAACGGTTAGGCGGCGAGTTCATCGACGATAAGCCGAAGCTTTTGGGCCTCATCTACCACCCCCAATGACCAAACATTGTCAACGCGGACACGTATGAGCAAGATAGGAGAAGTACCTTTGTTTGCCGATGCCTTTAAGCAACAAATCGAGCGCAAATACGGAAATCGGGGCAAAAAGGGACTTGAAATAGCGGAAGAAGGACGCGTTAAACAGTATAAAGACTTTTATGTTGTCGTAGGAGAGGCTGATGAGTACATTGTTGAAGACGCAGTGTGCACCTGCAGAGACTTCTTGTTCAATGCCTCACGAAATATCACGAAATGCAGCCATATGATCGCCGTCGAAATCGCGAAACAGAAAGGCCTAGTTGATTTTGTCAACGCGTGGTATCAGGACGTGCGACGACTGCCATAATAAAGCCTCATCCAAGGATCAGTCGTCGCCTAGCAGCTCACGTCGGGGAGGTTGTCTCCCGTTCGGAGATAGGTGATCATTTGCTCCTTCTTGCTCAGCGCGTGCGCGGCAGCCAAATCGACCTGGGCACGCATTTGTTGTATTTCTCGATCATCTGCGTGTTCACCGACTACTTTCTTTACGGGTGTATAAGCTGATTCGCGGAACTTAGGCGTGATAGTGAACCGCTCACCATCACGGAGCGCTTCAGCGCCGCTACCTAACTCAACATGACCAACTTTATCCACCTTGATAACGCCGTTTAGGGTGGTTTTTATTTCCGCTTCGAGCTGAGGCGGAGCAACAATGAGCAATGAATCAATCGAGACGCCCATGTAATCGATCTGCAAATCGTCGAGCATGGTCAAAACCGTTGGATCGATGAGCCGTCGTATCTTCTCCTCTTCCAAAACGAGTTTTACCTGCGCCGTTTTTGATATTTCCTCTGCGTCTCCTCGTATGCCGCCGTTCGTGACGTCAGTCATCGCATGTATCTTGGTCACGAGACCGTCCTGGAGCAACCTATCGCAGGCATGAAGAAACTTCAGGTTCAATGTTTCCTGTACCACGTCTGAACGGCCATTATACAACGCTGTAGCAGTTATAGTTCCACCGCCAGCGCCTTCGGTCAAGAGAATAACGTCGTCTTCGCGTGCATTGATCCTCGCCGTCAAGCCTTGATCGCTCGCTACGCCGACGGCACCAACGCAGCCTGTCAGTCGGTCACCGATCACAACGTCACCGCCAACCCGCAACGTGCTTCCCGTGACTAACGGAACATTCATAACGTCCGCGACTGCCCCGATGCCAGCCGTATAGTCAAACACCTTCGATACGTCCCCGTCGTCAGCGAGGTGAATGTCGGAAAACAAAGCGACCGGCTGTGCGCCCATGACATAGATATCCCTCAAAGATGCGCGTGTAACGTGGAATCCCGCCAGAAATGGGAAGTCGCTCAAGCGCGAATGCATACCGTCTACTGTGACCACTATCAAGTCGCCCTTTGCTCTGACGACTCCGGAATCATCAAGCTGATCAGAGCCGACGATCGCGCTCGTTTTTCCGATGATCTGAGCTATTTTTTCGTGCAAATAGAAATCGCCGGATCCCCGTGAGCCGACTCCGAAATCACCCATCGTGACCCCAGATCGCTCCCTTTCGCAAAGAGTGCGCTCCGCCTCTTCGACAACCGCTTGAGATATGCGCATTGCAGAATCGAGAGGAATGTTGCGGACTTCTAGAATTCGCTCTGCAAGTGTGCGCTCTATTTCTTCTTTGGCCAAGCCTCGCCTTAAGGCTCCTTTTGCGTAGCCTTCAAGATCCATTAACACATCTCTACAAAATTCTTCAACATCTGCAAGCCAGCTGAAGAAGACTTTTCTGGATGAAATTGCGTTCCAAAAACGTTTCCGCTCGCAACGACAGCGGCAAATGTAGTCCCATAGTTCGAGGTTGCTACCGTATGTTCTCCGGGCTCAACATAATACGAGTGAACGAAATACGCATATACGCCGTCGGCGCCTTGGATCAAAGCGTTCTCTTTCACCACGTCCAGGCGGTTCCAGCCCATGTGGGGTATTTTAAGCTTTTCTGAGGTGGCTTCGAAGTTGAACCGCTTGACGTGGCCTGTAAGGAGATTTAAGCCCTCAACCGGCCCGCTTTCACCCCGACCTTCATCGCTTGCAGTCAGCAACATCTGCATCCCCAAGCAGATTCCTAGCACGGGCGTTCCTTCGTCTACAGCACGCAGCAGCGCCCTTTTTTTATCTTTAATGTTGCGCATGCCGCTCTTGAATGCCCCCACCCCTGGAAGCACCAAGCCGTCTGCCCGGGCGAGCTCACTGAATTCCGAAGTGACTTCTGCCTGCGCCCCTGCCCGTTCGAGGCCGCGCGTGACGCTTCTTAAATTGCCGAGACCGTAATCAATGATAATAATTCGTTTCATAACCGTAGGCGCGAGCAAAGCGACCGACATCTCACGTGATGTCCACTTCAGTGATATGTGTCCTAACGTATATATTAGGTCCTTGCCAGACTGCAGGACATTCGCGTGCGCCGGGTAATTGCGCGTACGCAAATTTACCAGCGCGCGCATCGAAGAACTTTGAATCGTGCTGAACCGATTTTGGCGCAACGTGTGCGAATCAAAGCGACCCTCCAGGGGCTGCTTTCGCGTTGTTTCAGACATAAACGCGCGTATTAAGCGGCAGTCAGTTTAATATACAGCTACAGTATTGGTGTAAATAATGGGAGATGACGTAACCCCTGTCGAGGTCAAAGGGATATACATGGTCAGCACGACCACTGGCCATACGCCAGTGGTATTGTTGACCGACGACGGACACCGATTCCTTCCGATCTATATCGGCATCTCAGAAGCAATCTCAATCAATGCGGCCCTGCACGGAGAGGTGCCGTCACGCCCTATGACACACGATTTAATAATGTCGATTCTCGAGAACTTCGACGCGAGCATCGTCACCGTGGTCATAGACGACGTCGACGAAGGGATCTACTATGCCCAACTCTCCATAAAAGTTAATGGGACTGAAAAACAACTGGACGCCCGTCCAAGCGACTGTATTGCGCTCGCGATTCGAGCAGAGACCTCGGTGCTGATAAGGCGCTCCATTCTAGACGACGGAGCTATAAGCAAAGACGATCTCGATATCAAAGAAATGGACTTTTTCTTTTAATGCGTAATTTTTGCCGCCTTCCTCGGCACGTTTATGTAGCATCGAAAACTTTCGGTTACTGATGCGCCTTCGATGCTTTTTGCTTGATGTCGACTACATCACGTTGGACAGTCGCGCAGTTATTCGCCTGTGGCTTAAAGACGAACTAGGCCGCAATATCATCGCCTACGATCCTAATTTTGAACCCTATTTTTATGCGGTGACGGACGACGCGGATGCCGTAATGTCCGTAGTATCGATGCGGTCTAGTGAAGAGGTCAAGCCAAATCGCGTCGAACGAGTCGTACGACGGGATTTTGGAGAGCCCGTCACTGTGCTCAAAGTGTACGTCGAACACCCGCAACACGTGCCGATATTGCGCGAAAAGGTGGCCGAGCTTGGCGTGAGTGTCAGGGAAGCAGACATCCTATTCGCCGTCCGCTACATAATCGATCGCGAACTCGTGCCCATGGATCAGGTTCTGGTGGAAGGGAGTGAACGCGCGGATCCGCATTTCTCCTTCGCCATAGATGTCGACCACATAGAAGCAGAACAGCATCACACGAATCCCGATCTCAAAGTAATGGCCTTCGACTGCGAGATGCTAAGCCACGGGGGCGTTCCAATTCCGAACAAAGACCCTATCATCATCATTTCCATAGCGACCGGAGCTGATGAAACAACCTTCCTCTCGGTTGACGAAGACAAAGATGATAAACGGGTCATCGCCGACTTCATCTCCTTTATTCACGAATATGACCCCGACGTTATCGTCGGTTACAACACTGACGAGTTTGATTGGCAGTACTTGAAAACGAGAGCAGAAAAATTCAAGCTCCGCTTAACGATCGGAAGGGACGAGAGTCCTGCCAAGTTCAGCGCCGGGGGTGGCGTGAAAGAGGTCAGGATCTTCGGACGCAGCAACGTCGACTTGTACAAGGTCGTAAAACGGGACATCAGCGAGCTCAGCGTCAAAACGTTGGACAATGTTGCCGACTACATGGGGGTCATGCGCAAATCGGAGCGCGTGCAAGTGCAGGGTTGGGACATGGCGCGGTATTGGAACGATCCTGAGCTTAGGCGGGTTCTTTTTGATTATTCCAAAGCCGATGTGGTGAGCACGTGGGGGGTCGCAGAGCGGCTGCTCCCTCTTCAGTTTGAATTTGCGCGGATCGTACGACAGCCGCTCGACGACGTATCAGGAATGGGGAGGGGACGGCAAGTCGAGTCACTTTTGGTTGCTGAGGCGTACAAGATAAATGAAATTGTGCCGGCAAAAGGAGGGGGCTCGGGCAGCTACGCCGGAGGCTTCGTCCTCTTTCCAAAACCCGGCGTGCACGAAGACGTACTTAGCCTCGATTTTTCGTCTATGTACCCTTCGATAATGATTAGCTACAACATTTCGCCGGACACCGTTATGTCGCCAGATGAGACGTCTACGGAATTCTACGAGGCCCCAAAGACACAATATCGATTTAGGAAGCACCCCGATGGATTCTTCAAAATCATCCTTACGAATTTAATTGAACGAAGAAGAGCGGTTAGAGAGCAAATGACCCACACGGACAAGGGCTCACGCGATTTTACTAGCCTTGACGTTCACCAGAACGCAATCAAGATCCTGACAAACGCGTTCTACGGCTATACTGGATGGCACGCGGCGAAGTGGTACCGGAAAGAGTGTGCAGAAGCAACGACAGCGTGGGGACGCACTATCATACAGGACGCGGTTGAGCGTGCTGAGAAGCACGGTCTCGAGGTGATCTACGGAGACACTGACAGTCTATTCGTAAAGCTCAAAGAGGCTTGATTTGCAGCTAGCGGCCAACTAAGGCGCTAACGCGCAGTCGAGGAGTGATTTGTGCCGTTTAATATTACTACAAAACTTTTCACGGCTGATATGAGCGACAGGGAGCGGCCTAATGGCAACTGAGCTGATAGACAGAGTCCGCACACTTATCGCGGAGCTTTCGACAATTTATCCAATTCGGCTTGACGTGCATGAGCACTACAAAGCTATCTTCTTTACCGAGAAGAAGAAGCGCTACGCTGGGATTACCGAAGATGGAACCATTGTAGTCAGAGGTCTCGAAGTTCGGAGAGGCGATTGGTGTGCACTCGCAAAGGAGCTACAATCCGATGTTATCAAAATCATTCTTGAGAGGCGAGAGCCTGGAGCCGCTGCAGAGCTGGTAATGAGTACGATCAAGAGACTTAGAGCCGGGGAGATTCCGTTAGCAAAGCTCATAATTTACAAAACGCTTACAAAAAAGATAGCTAGCTATGAATCCGTCCAAGCCCACGTTAGGGCGGCAAAGCGGGCAAAAGAGTACGGCCTTGCCGCCGATGTGGGCGCGAAAATTGCGTATCTCGTTATGAAAGGGACAGGGTCGATCGGCGACAGATCGTATCCTGCTGAGATTTTTAAGCAGACCGACGGCAAACTGGTTGACACCTATGGACAAGAGCGCGAGATAGACGTGGAATACTACGTCAAGCATCAGATTCTGCCAGCCGTCGGAAGGATCCTGAATTACTTCGATTACGAAGATTCAGAGCTCGAGGGACAACCGTTCCAAAGCACTCTTGGTCATTTCTGAAGATCATTCATAATCTTTTCATAACGTGCGGCAAAAGTGCGTTCCACGTCGAATTCCGGCGTACAAAATTCCTATGGTCATTTGGCTGCGATCTCTCGGCTTTAGGGGGAACCTTTCGGTTAAACTCTCCAAGCTAGCGTCAGGAGATGGAGCAAGAGACGGTAAGGCTCTGCCTATTTGCGTCGATGAATCGGCAGCATCGCATTTTTTCGAATGCGAAACTTTTTATATTAATTATTAATGGTGATAGAAACATTCAGATGATCAGCGACAGTCGAGCGTCAGAAAGTGCCACGTCCACACTTTTTGGAATGAACGCAGAAAAAGGCCGCTGGATACTCGTTGCGCTCGGACTGGCCACGAATGTGTGGCGGGGCAGCATAAACTCGCGGAGCGTTTTTAGCGACGGATATCATCAACGTCGAACATCTCGTCAAAGTGTATCCTAGCGGTACACGGGCTGTTGAAGGGATCTCGTTCAGTATGAGAGAAGGAGAGTTCTTCGGGTTCCTCGGTCCGAACGGTTCGGGAAAGAGCACGACGATCCAGGTTCTCACGACACTGCTGAAGAAGACCTCTGGTTCTGTGACTGTGGCTACGACATTGATACCGACGCTCGCAAAAGAGAGAGGAACCAAAAGGTGGTAAGTGCAATGCGTGAACAAAAAGAAGAGAGCACTACGATGGGCACTGCGAACTTCGAATCGGCCTACAAAGGCAAACCGCCTTGGGATATCGATCGCCCCCAGAGAGAGTACATACAGCTAGAAGAGGCGGGTGAAATCGTTGGATCGGTACTCGATGTCGGATGCGGCACCGGGGAGAATGCTCTGTTTCTCGCCGTTCATGGGCACGAAGTGTGGGGAATCGATTTTACGCTTGCTGCCATCCAGAAAGCACACGAGAAAGCAGCACGACGTCATCTGACAACAACGTTTCTCGAGTTGAACGTATTTGAGCTGCACACGCTCGGAAGAACGTTCGACACCGTCATTGACTCAGGGTTGTTCCACACGTTCAGCGATAAAGAACGTCCACTTTTTGTCGATAACCTTGCGGCCGTTATCCGTCGTGGAGGGACGTATTTCATGCTCTGTCTTAGTGAATTCACCCCAAAGCTAGACTACAGTAATTTGAATGACTTTATTCCCGATATCGGCAAATTGAAACAAGAAGACTATGGTCGGCCGATGGGCCGATGGGCCGACGGGCCGCGCCGGGTGACTCAGGCTGAGATAAAGGAACTATTCCGGGATGGGTGGCGCATTAACTACATTAGGCAGGCAACAATGGAGGGCAGAATAGAGCCAGGCGCGGGCCAAGGGTGGCTCTCGTCAATTTCGAAGGGATAGGCCGAACTGCGTGCTGCTTGCGCGGGAACGTGATCCTGGTCTTGCCGCATTTACATTTGCCCTAGAACTCGCATCGTTCACAGTAAGTCGTATACAAAAAAATGGCACGTACCAAAGTTAAACGTTGAGGATCTTACGGATTCGACAGCCCTTATTCGTTGCCAATTCTGGGGTTGTTGATTGCGGTCGCGGTAGTCAGTGGAGTTCTCTCCGAAACTGTCGGGCCATTCATTGGGGCTGTTGCGATCTTTGCATGTGCGGGGCTCAATTTCTATGCAACGCGGCAGGGCAAGTTCGTTGTTTGGGGAAATGTTCTTGATCAGCTTCGGCTCCAAGGCGACGAAGAGATTCTGGACGTAGGCTGTGGACGTGGAGCAATATTGTTGATGGCAGCTCAACATTTGACGACCGGTCATGCCGTTGGCATTGACCTCTGGAAGCGTCGAGATCAATCTGGAAATTCGATCCAAGCAGCAGAACGGAACGCCCAACTGGAAGGAGTTGCCGACGGGGGGCAGCTTGGAACTGCCGACATGACCGCCCTACCTTTTGAGGACGAAAGCTTTGACCTGGTAATCTCAAACCTTGCGATTCATAACGTGAAGAGAGACAAACGTTACAAGGCAATAGGGGAAGCAATTCGCGTTTTACGCCCAGGAGGTCGTTTAATGATTGCAGATATTATGGGTGCAACCCAATATGCGAAGCAGCTTGAGAGACTCGGCATAAACGACGTTGCACGACGAGACCTTGGATGGAGAATGTGGTTGAGTGGACCGTGGGAGCGAACTATGCTAGTTAGCTGCACCAAATCGGTCGGTCCAACTCATTAAGTGAAAAGCGCTATTTGCACCAATCTTTTTTCCCAAAAACTGACACGTGTAACATGTCCGGACCACGCTAAAGGGACGGCTCGCAGATGCTAACGGAAAGGGCATTCCAAACCAAGTGATTCACATCAACTCGCAAGCAAAAGCGATGGGCATAACACGCAATGGACAGAACAATACGAAGACTGATGCTTCAGGCAACTTCGGCGGGACTAAGACTGTGCAGTTTTCGGGAGTTCCTTCATCTGTCACGCAG
>DASPOC010000044.1:0-3308 GCA_035626195.1 Bathyarchaeia archaeon
GCCATAACGCTCCTCGGGCTCGGGTTTGTCGTCCCGCTCGCGCAGCATTCGAATGAGGCACTCTTGGTATCGTTTGCGGGCCTCGTGCCCAAATTCATCGGCTATTTTCTGGCATTCGCCTTGTTGGGCATCCTGCTCAATAACAACTGGAGGCAGTTTCAGAACATTGCCTATGCCGACTGGGTGCTATATCTTATCAACGTCCTCTTTCTGTCATTCGTTGTGCTCGTCCCGTTCGCCACGACAGTATGGACTAGCTACCCCGACACCACCGCCGGCGTACTGTTCTTCGACTGCGTCGTGTTCATCATCGGGCTCATTCTTTACGCTAACTGGTGGTACGTGAAGCGGCGTCCGTACCTTCTCAAAAAAGACGTTACCGCGAGGACGCGTAGGGTCATCGCGTATCGAAACGCAAGCCTGCCCGTCGCGTCAGCACTTGCGATAACCCTTGCTTTTGTCTCTCCTCAGCTCAGCAACATTGCATACGTGCTCGTCGCTGTGATCATGGGAATGGCATCAATTCATATTAGACTGAGGCACCCATAAGCGTACTATCGGCAAAAGCTTGACGCTCAGAAGATCTGCATGACCCACCTTTTCCCGCAGACTCGGCCGAGCGTTACATCGCGGTCAAGCTATTCTCGCCTAATCAGCTGAGAGGCGTGCGCAGTGAACGCTTGAATCCAATCCCAATCCGCAAGTCGTTCCGCGTGCCTTCCTTCAGGCTGACACCGTCCTTAGCCATCTGTTTTGCCGCCATAGAAAGCATTCTCTTGTCAAAGAAACTCATCCGTGCCGACGCGGAGAGGTCGTACAATCCACCAAAGGCGCCGTATGCGTCTACGGCGCCGGAGATGGCGACTTCATCGAGGATCTTGCCTACATACTTCTGCCGCGCCTCCTCTTGTTTGCCGGGAGCTGATGCCATCCCACAGCTCACGAAAATTGTAGCGTGTTTCCGGACCTACTTTGCACCTTGAAAAACCGGGATGCAGTCCTTGAAGTGGGCCTGCAATGGTAAACAGAAACTTGTTGTGCAGTTACAGGTTTATTGCAATCCTGTTCGTATAGTCGTCACACGTTAGCGACTTTGGCGTTGCGCTAGTTGGTATTTGGAATGCAATCAGGCCGCTGGCCTTGTCTCCCGATTGCGTATTCATTTGATAGTTAAGCGCCCCTAGATGGCCTATCGCCCACGAATTTTGCGACTTGCGCCTCTTAACCACATGACCGATTATGCGATATCGCTCGTCTTATGTATCAACTAAGTTGTTAAGCGACTTAGAGACGTCTAATACATAAAAAAACGAAATATGACTTTTTTTGACAACGCAACACTTAAGTAGTCATCCGTGACAGTGCCACGTTTGAAAGGCAGAGTGAAGCTATCGCACTTAAGCGGCGTGAGTAAAAAACGGTCGTAAGTTATGCCGAAGCTTCCTGTTATCGATTCACCAGCGCCTTTGTGGAATCGTCCCGCGTAAAATTCTATAGGTGGCGAGAAATATGGACAAATTAATCAAAGTAAGTATAGTCGCAAGTATAGTCATAATAGTTGCGGCGTTCTCTATATTCAGCTTGGGGGTGTGTGCTTTGTCTATCCCACAACAAGCGCAGGCGACTTCATTGTCTCCTCAGTACAGTTGTAACTGCTCATGCCCCTTTGGGTGGTCCTGTGTTCCAACTGCAAATGGCGGATGTACCTGCGTCTGGGTCCTTTCCCCGATGCCCCCCACTCCTTTGCCCCCGACTCCTTTCCCCCATACTCCTTCCCACTAACGCGTCGGTCTCCAGTCTTCTTGTTAAAGCTTCGTGACGTCTTCATAACCTTGCTCTGAGCGTTGGCCAGCATTCGCACGGGAATTCCAACGCCAAGGGTAAACCGGAGTGCGGCTAGGTAAGAACCAAACTAAAAAGACATCGAGTAGACGCAGGCGACTTTCGCTTCCACAGCTACAAGGGAGATGCCATCTCAATTTCTTCTAGCGATTGTGGTTTAATTGAAGCTCGCCTCGTGGAATAACGGCCTTTTAAGCGCTAAAATCGGCATTAGAAAAAACCACACATGAAATATGTCATGCGGTCCATGTGATTAGCACCAAGTAGGAGGGAGAAAATGCTCACCAAGGCGTTAATTTTGACGGACGGCGAAGCGGACGTGCTCAGTCGTGCGCTTGAAGAAGTGAAGACAACTATACCCAGTTGCTCGTCGCGGATTGAAAATCCGCTGTGGAACCCTTGTGCGCCGTGACCATCAGAGATATGTTCTTAAGTCGTGCCAACTTTTTTACTGATTCGGTTTGTGTGGCGATGTCCATGTTGCTCAAGTCTCTCAGGTGTAAAGTGAGAATGGACGAACCTTACCTCCTTTTAGGGCCAGCGTATCGCCAACGAACAGAATCGAATCATTCACCAAGTACGACATCGAGCCTGGAGTGTGGCCGGCGTACCTAGCACAAGCCATATAATCTCTTTTTTGCGTTTCTGACGCGTGGAACCCCCCTTTTTCACACTGCCACACAACGTCACGAGTGACTGCCTTAAAAACGTCGTGCTGCACTAGGTCCTCTGAATTTTACCACACTTTCGCCCTACTTTTAGCTAACAATTACCCAGAAGACCGGCCCATCTTGCCCAATGAACAACGATCGCGCAGAGGTCGATGAACTGATCCTTGAAATCGCGGACTACAAAAAATCGACTATCCCGATGTGGCTGCCAAAAAACTTTTTCGGATGTGCTCGACCAGTTGGGGAGCTTACCAAATACCTGCGAGATCGCGCGCACGATGCTTGGCTACCGGATAGCGCCCGACAGCAGATCCGGCGGATTGTCAAAAGGATACTGGTGCGATTATGAGATTTAACTTTTGTTTGCAACGGCATACTTAGGTGCCTTATGCGGACTCAACAAGATACGTTGACAGCATGCGTTATCAATCCGCACTCAAAAAGCACACAGAAAGTTCAAAAGTGGTCGATGGACAGGCGTAACGCCAATTTAGGTCAGCACCGCGCTGACGTCATCGACGGAAGATAGAACGAATCGGAACGAAAATCGGTGCTGAGCGCGTAGACGAAAGAAGTTCAGCGGCACCAGCAGCACCCGCACGTTCGCCGACCTTCGTTGAGCTCGTAGTCAGTGTAAAGCGGGCAGCCCGGGCAATTACACCCTTGCATCTCTGGGTTTAATTCACTCGAGCTCATGGAGCAAAACACGCCACCCACGAGGCTGTTCTTGATAAACGTGAGACAGCTCTTGCAGATGCACTTTGCCTTTGTCTCTGCGTTCAAAGGAACTTTCAT
>DASPOC010000045.1:0-7061 GCA_035626195.1 Bathyarchaeia archaeon
AAATTTGTTATCCTGACCAATTCCAGAACGGCGAGTGAGGATTTGGCTCGTTTGTTGAACAAACGTCCTTCGGTTTTTTTGCCTGGGTATTCTTTCGAAAGAGCCAGCGGCTTCGTCAAGGGGGAAGACGCCGCGGCAAGGGGGTATAGGGGGTTTTTTATTCTTAGAAGCATATATAAGTCCCACATACGGTTGAAGCGTACAGCAAATGAGACAGAGCGTGCTAGATACTGGCACGTTTAAACACACGCCCTCTCGGACGAAGCTGATCCAAGCAGTGCGCGGATATCCAGAGCCGATTGCAGCGCGTGAGTTGTGAAGTCGTCGCAACCAAGACGACAGTCGACGATGTCATTATACGCGCCAACGATCTAAAGCGTTTTCGTCCAATTAGCAGACGTCGGGCACCAGGACGTCGAAGCAGATACAAGGTTCTCTATTTGGCCAAAAGAAGTCTGACAAGTCGCTATGCGTAGCAGCAAAGCCGCACGTTCTGCGCATACGATCGCTGTCTTTGCAATTGTCGTATACCGTGTGCGATGATTAGCAGGTGCGGGGACCGATGTGCTTTTTCGGTTCCCTGAGAGGCATTTTAAAAAACCTGACTCCATTTCCAAGGACCCAAGGACGTCAACCGGGGGTTGCACCACTACCTCAGTCTGAGGTACTTCTCGCACTGCATACCCTCGCGAAAAAGGGGACTCATACTCCCTCGGCGGGCGGACGTACCGCTCCTCATCGGGGATCATCACCATAAACCTTCTGAGGGCGGCAGGGTTCCTCTAGGGCAGCTGGCCGGCAAGGACCTGCACGGGTCGGTTTTTGTGGCAACTTCGTGCCGAAATCTGTCGCACAGCTTGAGGGAGAAAAGGCCTGCAGTGTGATCTTAGAGAGTTATGTGGCTGACCAGTGCACGAAACACGCGGTGCTGGGTCACGCCGGCCGTACGATCGTGGCAGCCAGACGTGGTTGAAGATTTGCTGATCACTTCTCGGCCTTCAGCCGGACGGACGCGTAAGTCAGCACTCCCGCAATAAACAGTATCGCGGTCAAGAAGATGAGCCATGCCGTCTGAAAGATGACGTCTCCGCTCAACCCGGTCCCATAGGTGAGAACAGATCTAAGAGCAGAGACCGCGTGGGTCCACGGGAGAACGTCGTATAGCACATAGGTTCGTCCGCCAAATTCACCGAGCACTTGTCGCGGCAGCGGGAAAAACGCGCCGGCCATGAAGCCCAGCGGTACCGAGAGCATCGCGCTCAAGCTTACCGCTTGCCGCTCGTTCGTTGTGAATGATGCAATCAGCAATGCCAGAGAGATAGACGCCATTCCAGCGATGACGCCTATCACCACGGCAAGACCCAGTGAACTGACGTCGCCTTGGTGATGCCATCCGAATGCTATGGCGATCCCGATAAGGAGAATTATCTGTCCTACGGTGATTAACGACCAGGTGAGGAACGTCCCAAATAAGAGGTCAAATGCCCTCATCTTCGAAAGCTTTAGTCTATCTAATAGCCCGGTTTCAGAATCCCGTGCGAGAGAACTAGCTATAATACTTACCTGTAACAATAAGGCGAAGACGATGAGACCGGGCACCATGTAATCAAACAACGTGAACGATTGTGTCCCAGCGATGGCGAGTGTCTCAACTGGGACATAATCTGTTAACAGGCTGTTGCCTGCTCCGGGCCCGGCAAGCGCTGTGGCGTTCGCTTCCACGCCGTTCTTATATTGATCAAAGATTCCTGTGATAAGAGCTTGCGCGGTGGCAAAATTTACATAACTCATGTCTCCTTCAATGAAAAGCGTTGAAGTTGCGTTCCCCGCCTCAGGGAGGGTGACGCTGGCTCCGGGGATGGTAGCGGCGGGATTGAAGGTCGTGGAACCGTTGGCAGCGTTTGCTATCGACTGCTGGCCGACGGATGACGTGATTGCAGTTCGTGTCGTGTTATTCACCATGGTGGCGAACGCGCTTGAGAAGTTTTGGGGGATAATGATGAGCGCGTCGATGTCCCTGCTATGCAACAAGTCCTCCGCCTCGCCTTGGCTGGCATTGTTGAGGTGAAAAAGGTGCGTCGTGCTGTTCTCCGCGGTAGCGTTCTCGAGCACGCCGGCAAAGTTGGAGCCGTAGTTCACGTACTGCGTGGTGTTGTTGACGGCGACGCTTACGCCGGCGTCGTTGTTGATAACGACGACTTCGTGAGGGAGAGTGCCGCCGGAAAGGAACGTGCCACTGCCAAAAGCGAATGCGAAGAGGACGATAAGGAGTACGGGCAAACCGAGCAAAAACACAAAACTCCGTCTGTCTCTTAAGATCTCTCGTATTCCTTTGTACGTGATGTCGATAAACTTCAAGTTCTCTCTTCCTATGGACGTGATGTCGATAAACTTCAAGTTCGTTCCCCTTGCCCCCTCGTTACGTAAATGAACACGGCCTCGACCGCGCTTCTGCCGGTGATGATACTGGAGAGGCTCCCGTCGGCCTATAATCCCAGACCAATGCTACGGCCATCGCGTTCATTTGATTAAGTCGAGACACGTTTGAAGTCATAAGTTGAGCCGCGATTTCACTCCGATCCGCTGTTCCTTTTTCGGGAAGAATCGATTCTGTTTTCTACAGTATACAATTTAATAAGATTGAAAGATGGAACCCGGACGAGCGCCACAAATCGGAAAGGCATTTGAACACACTTGCCCGTGCGGCTCCAAACGACGCAGGATATCAGGAGAGCATGCATCCCAAATAGTAGTCGTTTAATGTCTCCCGCGCACTCCTTTAGAGTTACTGCGACTTTTTTATAATTATTTTGTCGTAATGCTTAAGCGCCTGCTTATCGAGGATTTCATCCGCAGAGAAGAGCTCGCGCCTCCTCTTCGCGGCCTTGTTATATTCCTGTAGGCCTCCAGCGTCCTCGATCTCCTGCAACCCTAGCTGCTGAACCCTGACCATCCTCGCGTTCAAACGCTCCATCGTTGCTGGCGCAAGAAAGTTTGAAAGCTTCAACGACACCCCGAGTCCGAAGGGAATAGACTCAAAGCGATGTATCGACCCCGGAATCGCATCGAAGTACGTCCCCTCTGCGTGTTCACCGAACTCAGTTATGGGCCAGCCTGTCGCTGCCGTCGCTGCGGCGGGCTGCGCTAAGTATGCCGTAGCCCACGTGCCGTCGATGCATACCTCACACTCTGCCTCCCCTAAAGTGCCTCCTGCCATATCGAAAACACTCGCGAACCCAGGATCAACATCGGTAAAGACCTCGCGCTCTAATTCTCTGAATTTCATCTGGAAACTCTTGTACCGGGCTTTTATCCCCGCAGACCTACAAAGAGCGATGTAGGTGTTGGTGAAGTGGAAACACATCCCCGAACCTCGCTTGAGGGTCGCGCTCGGGCCGTCGAAGCCCGTCATCGCGTACCACATTTTGGTCTTCACCCACCAGTACGCTGCCTCGGCGAACTCCCGGTCAGACAGCTCGTAGGCGCCCAGCTCGTGTGCCAGCGCGACAACAAGGGGCTCGCGTGGGTTACACCACCGCGTCGCCCTAAGGTACGGCTCTTTCGAGGTGGAGTACTTCATGCCCTTGCGGTACTCGGGAAGGTCGTACGGCAGCGGAGGAGCGACGTACCGTTCCTCATCGGGGCCCATCCTCCTGAGCTTTATGAGCATGGAGGGGTTCTTCAAGAGCATCTTGACCATTAAAAGGCCCATGTTCTCTTGCTTTGGCGGCTGCTGCGATACTGCTTCTTTTTGTGCAGCTGCTCCTTTTTGTGCGATCTCACTTTCTTGTGTCATTTGTTACCCTCAAAATCCTGCGCGAGAACTCTACGCACCTCTTCAGCACACCCGCGCATCTCCACGGACGAGGCGCGCTTCACCTCCGGCTCGAGGACCGGGCCGGGCCGGTCACAGACGGGGCAGTGTTCGAGCATCCGCACCTGGTCGCCGGTGATAATGAAGCCGGGGTAGCTTCGCGCGAGCGCGTCGAGGAAGGCAAAGCGCCCTGACTCGCCATAGCCCGCAGGCATAAGGCTTTTATCAAGGACGAGCGGCTTAAACGACGTGTAAGGGATATGGAAGTAGTGTCCCTCCGGACACGTATTCATGATCGCGTTCGCTTCGATCATACCATACGTATCGGTGCAGTTCGTTTCAGGAATGCCCATTAACTCCTCGACCCGCTTCCTGAAGTCTGCGGCGGAGACGCGTTTATCGTTGCTTATCTTCCAGCCACCACCCGTCGCGACCATTCCCCTCTCACCGAACTCAAAGCGCTTTCCCTCTTGTTCCAAGGTGTCCATTATTTGGAAGAGCAGGAAGGGCGCGCCTTCGATTCTGAATGTGTCAGTTGTCTGGTCGTACCGCTCGAGCCACTTTATGGCGATCTCGATAATTTTCCGCTGCCGCTCTTCGGCAGACGATGGCGCGCGTCCGGGCCGCTCCATATCGGTCATCGCCTTGAGGGTTAGGTCCGCGCTTATTTCAAAGTCCAGCGCATAGCGCACATCATTGAACAATTCCGGCTGATAAGCCATTGCTTTAGCAATCATCAAGTTGGTTTGTGATGCTTTGGGAAATAATAAGAGAGCGTGATCGACGGCCAACCAGTCGAACATAGAGACTTTCAACTTGGCGTCTATATACTGCTGGTTCGAGTACGTCGTCATATCGCGCGGGATTACCGTGTGCCGCCCGCTCGTGCCGCTGCTGTACATGACCATCATCCCCGCCGCGTTGAAGGCGTTGATGACGTCGTCGAACGTCGGGTTGGCGCTGTCGATGACGACCTGAGGCAGCTCTCCCGTGAAGATGTTCGCGATCCAGTGTGCGAAGTCCTCCCCAGAGGGGTGCTGTTTGAAGGTGAGATCGGGGATAAGGGGGATCTTCTCTAAGTCGTCGTTCGTCCGAATGTCGTCAGGCGTGACGCCCCGCATGTCGCAGTACTTGCGGTAAAAGTCATTAAGGGTGTAGTGGCGCGTAAAGGCGTACGTGATCGCCTTCAGCTGCATCGCCTGAGCTTCGTCTATGGGCACGCGGTAGAGGTCGATCGGTTTGTGCAGGGCCTCGTCGACAGGGGTCCACGTCTCACGAGGTGGAATGTACCGGGCCAAGCGCTCATTGAGGCGCTTTATTCTGTCTTCGATCTCTGCTGGCGTACCAATTTTCGACGTCAGATCTTCAGTTTCTCCTTTTTGAGCTTCCATGTCAACGCCGTCCGTGGTTATGCTAAGTGTTTGCGCCTATTACAACTTTGGTGAGTTTTGAAGCGCATATTTTAAAATCTTTCTGCTCAATTGTTCATTTATTCCCCAAAGTCCTGCGCGAGGACTCTGCGCACCTCTTCGGCACAGCCGCGCATCTCCACAGAGGGGGCGCGCTGCACCTCCGGCTCGAGGACAGAACCGGGTCGGTCACAGATAGGGCAATGTTCGAGCATCCGCACCTGATCGCCGGTGATGATGAAGCCGGGGTAGCTGTACGCCAACGAGTCGAGGAAGGCGAAGCGGCCCCATTCGCCGTAGCCCACGGGCGTGAAACTGCGATCAAGGACGAGAGGCTTCACCCACGTATGAGGGAGATGGAAATAGTGCCCTTCAGGGCAAGTGTTGATCGGCCCGTTTGATTCGATCATCCCATAGACTTCGAGGCAGCGTGTTTCAGGGATGCCGAATACGTCAGCTACCCGTCTCCTGAAGTCTGAAGCGGAAATGCGTTTGTCTTCGTTTATCTTCCAGCCGCCGCCCGTTGTTACCATTCCTCTCTCGCCGAACTCAAATCGCTTTCCCTCTCGCTCTAATGTGTCCATTATTTGGACGAGCATAAAGGGCGCGCCTTCGAGTCCAATCGTATCCGTGGTCTTCTCGTAACGCTCGAGCCATTTGATGGTGACCTCGACAATCTTCCGCTGCCGCTCTTCGGCAGACGATGGCGCGCGTCCGGGGTGCTCCTCTTCGGTCATCGCCTTGAGGGTTAGGTCCGCGCTTATTTCAAAGTCCAGTGCGAAATTTAGGTCGTTGTATAGCACCGACTTACCCGCCATCACCTTGCCAATCCACAGGTTGGTCTTTGATGGTTTGGGAAATAGAAGGAGGAAGTGATCGACGGCCATATGGTCGAACAGACAGGACTTCAACTTGCTGTCTGCGTACTGATTAGCGCAGAACGTCCGCATGTCCCTAGGGATCACCGTGTGCCGCCCGCTCGTGCCGCTGCTGTACGCGACCATCATCCCCGCCGCGTTGAAGGCGTTGATCACGTCGTCGAACGTCGGGTTGGCGCTCTCGATGACAACCGTGGGCAGTTCCCCGGTGAAGATGTTCGCGATCCAGTGTGCGAAGTCCTCCCCAGAGGGGTGCTGTTTGAAGGTGAGATCGGGAATGAGGGGGATCTTCTCTAAGTCATCGTTCGTCCGAATGTCGTCAGGCGTGACACCTTGCATCTCGCAGTACTTGTGATAAAAGTCATTCAGCCTGTAGTGGCGCGCAAACGTGTACCTGATCGCCCTCAGCTGCATCTTTCGCGCCTCTTCCATGGGCACGCGGTAGAGGTCGATCGGCGTGTGCACTGCTTCGTCGGCAGGGGTCCACGTCTCGCGCGGCGGAATGTAACGGGCCAAGCGCTCATCGAGTCGTTTTACTCTGTCTTCGATCTCTCCTGGTGTATCGATGCTAAACATCAAATTTTTAGTTTCTGCTTTCCGAGCTTCCACGTCGCCCTCTCCTGGCATTCTAAGCGGTTACGCCTGTTAAGTCCTTATTGGTCAGTTTTTAAGCCTCTAGTTATAAGATCTTCGCCTCAGTTGCTCGCTCACTCTCCAAAGTCCTGCGCGAGGACTCTGCGTACCTCCTCGGCACAACCGCGCATCTCCACGGACGGGGCACGTCGAATCTCCGGTTCAAGGACGGGACCTGGCCGGTCGCAGACGGGGCAGTGTTCGAGCATCCGCACCTGATCGCCGGTGATGATGAAGCCCGGGTAGCTTCCTGCGAGCCCGTCGAGGAAGGCGAAGCGCCCCGACTCGCCATAGCCCGCAGGCATAAGGCTTTTATCAAGGACGAGC
>DASPOC010000046.1:0-14892 GCA_035626195.1 Bathyarchaeia archaeon
CTCAAAACTTGCGGGACTGTCGACGCGCATCTATCAAACAGTGCACGACGGAGCAGTTGCGTTCCTAGTGGTTGTTTCGCCTTCTGATAAGGGTGAAGAAAAAAGTACACAGAAATCAGAAAACTTCGCCACTAGCTCTAAACCTTCGCCTTTACACGGCGAAGGTCGGGCGTTCGAATCGCCTCGAGCCCATCTGTTTTTCGGCAAACGGAGGGCAAAATACGGCTCAAGACGGCGACGAAAAGAAGACGGATGAGTTGCCAACTCGCAAAAAGTTGCCAACTCTACCCCTACGCGTTATTTTGCCAAAAACTGCTGAAAACAAAGGCGTTACTAATTTGCTTGATGATATCGCAGAACTACTTCGCGAAGAGCGAGCAGCATACTTAGACAATATAGGGTTCAATAAGACCGTAGAGCGCGATAACCGTGTAGAGCGCGTGTCTAATGAGCTTCGATTCGCCAAATCCGACCTCTTTGAGTTCGTCTCGCAGAGAAAAGAGGGACTCGTTGAGAAATCCCAGTATTGGTTAGACCGCGCATCTGACTTGTTGTGGCAATCGACAGAAGGAGAGGTATCGAACCGTACACTGACCGCGCTGCGGCAAACTGTTCTCGAGAAGTATCACTCAGTGGATTCTCATTCCAAAGTGCTTAGCTTTGCCACGTCGTTTCTAAAGTTCCTCGCGACGACACGTTCAGAACCGCAATATCAAGGCTTTGCTCCATATTTAGAGCTTCCTAAAGCATTAAAAGAGCGCAAAAACGTGACTGCGCGAATTGTCACTAAAGAGGGCATCGAAAACGTTCTTAGACATATCAAACAATCTGAAGAGAATGAAATTATTAACGCTCAACGGTCAGCGCAGTATTCAGCATTTGTGATTTTCGGAGCCTTCACAGGTCAGCGAAGCTTAGCGACGATGGCGAAATTGACCGTAGGCCAGTTCCGAGAAGCGTTGCAGCGCGAAAAGCCGGTGCTTCACGTCGATTCGTCGCAAGACAAAATCCGAATGGAACATTATGTACCACTCCACCCGCAAGTCGTTACAGCTATCGATGCTATAATCGGCGACCGTAAAAAAGACGACCGTTTGTTCGGCTATAACAGCTTTGTGCAGTGGCTGAAGCGCCAAAATTTTCCTATGTGCAAGTTTACCGGCCATTTCGAGCTTGGCGATTTGCGAAAATTCGCTGAGCAGCACGGTGGTATTATTCAATTGGAGCACTAAAATCGCGCATACATTCTCACCCACGGCATTTCAGGAGTAGACTGGCGATATTACAAGCATCCGCTTCCCGATTCGGTTTATAACATTTATATGAAATATTGGAAGAACGTTTTGTTTAAGACGTGAATTTTACAGTTTGTAGCCTGTTGGGCTAACGTTGAACGTGGAGCACAATAGACACAATCAGCCCAGAAGGAAATAGAAGGCTGCTAGGAGAGCCCAGTCGTGACAAGGTTCAGACTGAATATTGAGCAACTCGTTCATTTTCTGCCACAGAGAATGCCCATCGCACCGAACCCGAATGGCACTCTCAGGATTCTCGGCAGAAAGCTCACGTGACCGGTATCGATAAATTCGACGCGCGCAACGCCCCAACCTCTAATTGTTTGAAGGAGCTCCTCAACGTCGCCGTAAACTCGTTTCAAGAATATATCTTGAAAGGCGAACGCGCCGTCCTTCTTAACGACCCGCAACACCTCTTTGATGACCTCCCGCTTGTCGTTGGCGTCTCGGACTTCGTGAAAGGCGAGATTGCTTACCGCCGCGTCGAACGATTCGTCGTCAAAGGGCAGCGCCGATGCGCTTGCTCGTCGGAAACTAACGCGGTCTGCAACCCCTTCAATCTCAGCATTCTCCTCGCAGACCTGCTTTGAATACTCAAACTTTCCACCCCAATAGTCAACACCAGTGACGTGAGCGTCCGGGAACTTCTTAGCTATCTCAATTACAAGGGGGCCGTTTCCGCATCCAATGTCAATCGCGTGCCCGTGACCGTACCATTCCAGATGGTCTAAGACCAAGGCTCGAACCTGAGCCTGCAAGTCTCCTCCTCGCGCGGAGAAGGTGTAGCGGGCGTAAGCATAGTACCCAAACACGAAGACGAACAAGCCCGCGCCAACAATCGCTGGGAGAAAAACGAACGAGAGAGCAGCAAGGATAATGGCGACTACAGCCAAGATGATGAGTATTCTTGCCGAGAACCAATTTCCGTAGTCTGGTACGCTTGGTTTCGCGTCGCTCATCAGTGCCTCGCCACTTGCGCAATATAAGCTAATTCGCTAGCTAAAGGTCACGCTCGTAGCTTGCCTTCATTTTAGCAGAATACCGTCTGCAAAGTAAAAAAAGATTTTGCCGCATTCCTTCCATTCCCATCGCCACGCGTGAAAAGGTGTGACGACAGCTTCAGAATGACGCCGTTTCGTGGTCGCCATTCCAACACACTATGTAGGTAGAACCGTTATAACAGGCTACCGTGTTCGTTAAATCCATCCTCAAAACACGCGGCGGTTCGTATTTAACAACTGCGGATTCTTCCTCTATAAATCGCACCACGATGAATCAGTCATCCCTTTCTGCCAAAATAATGTGAGGCGTTATCAGTTTTTCTATTTGGTCTAGAATGCGTGCTCGACGGCGGTGCTTTCGGCGAACACTGCCACACGATATATCCCAGCTATGCCTACTTAGCAGCACCAAACTCCTACGGCAGCAGCGCAAGCTGACTTTTGGACAAAACAGCAGGTCGAAATCATTAAGTCATCTCTTAAAAATTAACCGTTATGAACAGGAATTTCGTCTTAATAACTGGGTTTTTTGCTTGCGTCGGTTTTATCATGAGCGTGGCAGGCGACCTACTAAATCTATATTCTGTATCCACGTCGGGCGTACACGTTGTATCACACACTTTGTCACTCCTCTGGCTACTCACAGCGATATTTTCCTTTGCAGGCCTTCGCTAGCGACATGAAGAATGAAAAAGCGGAATTGCGGAGGTCATCTACTGGCATGTGCGCGATTCTGGACAGCAAAGATGCAAAGCTATGAGCAAACAAACCACGAAGCAGCGGAGCGAAAGGCGATTTAGGTTACAGTAGCAGTTTCTACACGTATTATTGGTACGACCAAAACATGAATTCGTGGGTATTTGTAAGGTCAAACGTTTAAGTTGGCTTGTCTTAGCCGTGAGCAGCAAGTGGCCGGATAACGCGCCTGTGGTCAGCCCTGAGACCCGCTCGCCGAGTGCGCGGCTTAATAAGCGGTCTAACACATAAAAAAAGGAGGGTCCAACGCCACACCTGCTGTCGGATAGCTTAACACATAAACATAATAACGCCGCTGAGCGCCATTATGCTGGTGATAGTATGCGGGGAGAAGAACCGAAAATAGGGCAATATGAACCCGAAGGTGACGTTGTAAGAGACGAACGGGAGATAGCCAGACAGAATGAAGAAACGTGGGACTCAAGAGCGAAAACCTATGACGCTTTTTTTAGGTCTACACAGAGGAAATTAGTCTCTCTGTTGGAATTGGGCGACAAACCCTATGTTTTAGACCTTGGATGTGGCACGGGCTGGACTCTCCGGTATGCGGCCAACCGGTGGCAAGGCGAATTTTACGGCGTCGATATTTCATCAAAGATGGTCGAACGGGCACAAGCCAAATCTCGAAGCTATGGCAACCTCCATTTTTATAAGTCACGAGTTGAGGAGCTCCCCTTCGACGACGACTTCTTCGACGTCGTTTTATCTTCCTATGCCTTCCATCACTTTTCAAACCCGGAAAAGGCGCTTCGAGAGGCGAACAGGGTGTTAAAGCCGAAAGGCAAGCTTTACATTTTGGATATGACCGCCAACAACGCCTTTACGAGACTCGTGGACAGACTCACCCGTAAGATGGAATCAGCCCACGTCAAATCGTATTCCACAAAGGAGTTTCAGGCCTTATTTGAAAGGGCCGGGCTAAGCTACATTACGAGTAAACGCATCATTCCACCAATCGAAGTTCAGATAGCTGAGAAATCAAATTTCAAGTTCAATTAGGTACGCGGGTCAGCCCTGAGACCCGCTCGCTGTGTCCGTGCTACCTTCTCTACCGATAATATGCCCCAGAAAAAGGCGTTTGCTCAATGGGTTAACAGATGTTTGAAGCGCTTCCTTATCCGTTTTTACCTTCTTTGCGTCCCTAAAACACGAAATGAGTACCGTCCAGGGCCCCGGCATCATCGAGGCTAGTCTGGGACTCTTCAAAGGTTTTGCTCTTCACTTCTTCAAGCACACGACTTAGCAAGTCCGCTTCGCTGTCCGTCAAAACTAACGCCTTTGTGAGCATTTTCTCCCTCCTACTCGGTGCTAATTAAATGGACGGCATGACGTATTTCGTGTGTGGTTTTTTCTAACAGCCTTTCTGCCGACAAAGCGGCCTTTATTTTAGGCTCAAGTAGCTCGAAGCTTTCAAATTCAAATGATTCAGCATAGAAAGCTCTGAATTGGTCGAGAACGGTTGTGGTGTAAGCAATACGGAACATGCTTTCTATCGCCGCGCAATCGGCAGTGAGAGTAGTTTCCGCACCTCGTGCAGTTCACCGCGGGAGCATCCCTGAACGAACGACGCCACCTCGAGCAGTTCATGATAGATTATTCTCCTGAAGAAACAAGCAAAAAGACCATGCTGCGCGGTGTGAAACTGAACTTGTGAAAAAAAAGAAGAGCTCCGCAAGCGATTACGGGAGCCCATTCGAGAATTTGAGAAAACTTCTTAAATACACACGTCTTAGAAGCAAATCCAGCGCCGCTGGTCAGCAAAGCAGGTGATTAAGATGAGATTCAACTTAGATGTCGTTGAAATTGTGTCGCACATCGATGAACTATCGAGAGTCCGTAGTTCGATTGTGATGGCGGGATTAGCCGATACACTTAAAAATGCCCAAGGGATTACGCTTTTTGCTCCTGAGAACGAAGCGTTCGATAAGCTTAAAGGAAGCACGATAATGAGTGCGCTCGAAGACGCTGACAAAGCGAAGAACATCTTGATCTATCACGTCGTTCCAGAGAGGCTTGTGGCCTCGAATTTGCGCAAAGAAAGAAGTGTTACCACCATGCAAGGCGCAACCCTCAAGATTGAGGAGCACCACTGGTTGCGTCACGGCATGAAGGTCAATGACGCGGTGGTAAAGGAGGCCGATATTGAAGGCTCCAACGGTGTCATCCACATTATTGATACTGTCTTAGTGCCCTAGTATCGTCGCTTTACTGTCTCCCACCGGAGCTAACGCTCCGAATGTATTGGTAAGCCACCCAACTGGTCGAGCACTTCCTCAAAAGTTTTTCGGCAACCATATCGGCATAGTCGTTTTTGTAGTCCGCGATTTCAAGGATGAGTTCATCGGCTTCCAGGCAATCGTTGTTCACGGGGTAAAATAGTGGGTACAATCGGGGTAATTGTTAGCTAAAAGCAGAGCGAAAGTATAGTAACTAAGGCTGTTAACCGCCCCGCATGAAGTCGTAAGGAAGACTTTTGGACCAAGCATCGACCCAAGCAACAGGGCGGTCGCAGCCTTAGTACTATTAAACCGAGGCATTCTATAATTAATGACCTAGCTTATCTTTTATGCGTGTGAAACTAGTTTCCAACTCGTTTGGCCCCAAGACAGATTAATGTGTCATCGTGCCGAGGGAGGAATTGCATCTTCTCAGAGCGAGAGACAAGCACGGTCATTTCGATTTTGGCTTCGCTTTTTGATTCCGCTTACGTGGCTATTCATCGGAAAGGAGTTATTGCATCACTTGAAAAAAGAAGCTCGGAAGTCAAAGGAAATCGAAAAAAGAAAATAAGAGCTGCTAGATGCGGAAGGTCTCTGTCAGTTCAGCTAGCCGCGGCGTCACTGACGGCCTTACCAACTTGTCTATGAAATGTTAGCCCAGAGACCAATTACCAGCGGTATCGTTGTGACAACAATTGCTTCGACGACGAACAGCGGAGTTATTTTTCTTCTTCCGCTCCAGATTACGTAAAACATAAGCGCGTCTGTCAAAGAGACAATAATAGCACTGATGACAATCGCGCTTAAAAAGAGAATATTTGGATAAATATGAACCCAGAGATTAATTGCCAACGGTACCATGGTGATAAAAATAGCTCCGACGACGAACAGCGCGTTTAAGTGTCTTCTTCCGCTCCAGATTACGTAATACATAACAGCGTCTGTCACAGCGACGATTATAGTTGTGAGGATAAGCGCTCTCACAAAGAGACTGTTTGAAACAATGAGCGCAAGCATAGTTTCACTCCTCCAACTTCAGCGTGTATCGATTCCCCGCAATATTTTAGTTGCCCAGCTTGGAATTTCGCTAGTACTTTATATACCTATGATAAACGTGGTCAGCACATAATTCGTGCACCCGACTTTTAGACACAAAATCGAGCTCGAACAAAAAGTCGTCAACACTTCGCAGGTTGTCTGATTATTTTACTCCAAAGGGGGAAGAATTGAGATGACAGACCAATTGAAACATATCGCTGATGTTAAAGTCGGCAAAGTAAAAGGTAAAAGCAGAATTTATCCGCAGCTATGCTTGCCGAGTCAGTACATAGAACTCGCTGGCAAAAAGGCGAGTATTTACGGTATAAACGAGCATCAAGGAGAAAACAACTTTTCTTATTCGCCATAAAGATGAGAACCGTGTAGCGGCCTATAATGAGCGAGCGGACCAAGCAGAAAGACTCAAAGAGCCCACCGAGCCCTGTCGAGGCTCAAGATTTTGTTCTAAGCAGACTTGTAGGAAGCTTAAACCTGCGGAGGTCTTTGTTCCAAGAGCTCTTGTATGCGATGCTCTGCGGGGATTGACTGCTGCCACAACAGTTCGAAGGTGGAGGCAAGGTACTGGGCATATGCTGGGTCATCAGTCCAAAGCACACTTACCGGTTCACTCAGCGAGACGCGCTTTAGGTCGGCGATATTAATCGCGTTCATACTAATTTTCCCATCAAAAACAAAGAACATTACCCCCGAGTACGTGTCAAAATGACGCACTTCCGCTCCAGCCTCTAAGTCCTCTCGGATTGGCTCAATATGTGGATACGTGATATCAGTTACGTATCGTATCTTGCCTCCTCGGCCTGTAAACTCCTTAACGGCCTCGATAACAAACATAGCTGATATAACCGTTGCTATCGGGGGGACAACTGCGAGCCATTCCTTTTCAACCGAGGCCAAGGTAGATAACGCTATGGTCAGCACCTCTTTCAAACTTTTGAGAATCTTAAACGTGCTCACCTCATCGGACGGTCGGAACCACTGCTGGCGGGCGAGTTCCTCTAACTCGCGCTTGCGCTGTTCCATCTGCAGCAGCTCGGTCTCGTGTTTTTTGATGGCTGACTGAAGGGCGGTCTCGAGCTCCACCGCCGCGTACAGCGTCGGCGAGTCGAGGGACGGGCGGACCATGCCCTTGTCAATGAGAGCAGCGAGCGTGCGGTGCACATCTTCCCGGTAGGTCTTAAGGGACTTGGCAAGCGGTGAGGGGGTCTTGGGGCCGTACTTCAAAAGGGAGAGATAGCACTCGGCCTCTTTCCGGGTGAGACCGAAACCCATAAGGTGGGTGATGAACCCATCGTCCTCGGCCATGCTTCCCGCAATGTACGTGAACCGAGTTGTAGATAAAGATTGGCCCCCCAAGTTCGGGTGGATAAAAGGTGGAGTCAAGCGTTGAAAATGTGGTTAGCGAAATTGTTGCGCGTGTCCTTCACGTTAGCTTTTCATTGAGTTGTACAGAGGGAACCCTTATAGAACGCGCAACTTAAATCAATCACATACAATCCCCCTTCTAATTCGGTTATAATCGATTCGCGATTTGATTAGCATTAATATACGGCCGACCGTACACGAGAGGGCGGCTAAATGACAACGCTTAAGGATTCAAGCCGCTTTCCTACGTGTTTGATTTGTTTCTTGACGTGATTTACATGACATCTACGGATATAGAACTATATAGCCCTCGAAAGAGGCTGCTGACACTCGCTGGAGTGTGTGGCATAGCATCTGTCGTCGTGGCAGTGATAGCCATTATGGTGGCGGTGTCCTACTCACCGAGTTTTGACTTAACTCAAAACTGGACCTCTGACCTTACTGGCATAAGCCATGAAGGCTTTCTCAACGTTGCAAGACCAGTTGTCAATACCGCCACAACTGAAATCATCGTTCGAACTGGGTGGATTATCGCAGGACTTCTTGGTATCGTTTTTGCGATGGGCCTTTACCGTGATAACAGCACGCCGTCTTACCGATTGGGAGCAATATTCGCGGGGTTGGGGGCAGCGGCTTTCGTGGGGGCAGGTCTGTTTCCCGAACCTATTTACGTCCCACACGTTGTGGCGACGTACGCCGTTTTCCTGCTGGGTCCCATAGGGATGCTTCTTGTCGCTGGCGTGCTTATCAACGCACCCGACAAACGGTTAGGGGCAGTGATACTTGCTTTAGCACTCATCGCACTCATAGGTGCGGCGTTGCTCACTTACATGCGAGGCGTTGCACAGGGCATCGCCACACTGGGGATAGGGTTAGGAATTATATCATTAAGCACGAAAATGCTGCGTCATGCCTCAAAAGTAACACCAGAAGATATCCAACCGACCTCTTAGCCACAGGCCCCTGCTGTTGGTTGTGGACAAAGAAGAAGTAAAAGGATTCCTACAATCAATAAGGAGAACAAACCATGAAACAATCCATTGGAGCTCAACACACAGTCTTTCCTACTCCAGTCTTTGTGGTGGGAACGTATGATTCAGAGGGGAAACCCAATGTGATGACCGCGGCGTGGGGAGGAATTTGCTGTTCTGTGCCACCGTGCGTTGCCGTTTCTTTGCGAGAAGCAACATACACGTATAGAAACATTGTAGAGCGAAAAGCCTTCACCATAAGCATTCCCTCAGAAAGATACGTCAAAGAAGCTGATTTCTTTGGCATTGTATCGGGAAAAGATGTGGACAAGTTTTCTGCCGCCGGACTGACACCCGCTAAAAGCGACGTGGTGGATGCACCGTATGTCAATGAGTTCCCCGTTGTTTTAGAGTGTCAACTACTTCGAAGCGTTGAGATGGGGCTACATACCCAGTTCATTGGTGAAATTAAAGACATAAAAGCGGATGAAGACCTAATTAAAGATGATGAGCCGCTCATTGAAAAAATAGCACCCCTTATATTTGCTCTGGATAACAGGTCCTACTATGGAGTTGGAAAATACGTGGCGAAAGCCTTCTCCATTGGACAGGAAATTGCGAAAGATGAGTGATCGTTGTTTGAAAGTCACATCTCCCCGGCACGTAACGTAGGTGTCACACACGTGCTCAGGTGGCGGATGTCGAACATGCCGCTTAGATCAGCTATTCGAAGCTTCACCGTTCTTGCTGTTCTGCATCACCACAATAAATACGGGGTGCGTGGTGAGAGAACCGATAGGACAAGCTTTTTTTGTGTCAATCCAGTCAATGGATATCATGGACTTCGAGCAATACGTCAGATTTGCCAATGAACACCCCCTCTGCTCTGTAGCAACTACCACTGGGGATCAGCCCCACGTGCGGTCATTCGGTATGTGGTTTGCCGATACCAGCGGGTTCTACTTCTCTACCAGCAAGATGAAAGACGTGTACCGACAGCTCTCAACAAACCCAAAAGTTGTCGTTCTTCGCGCCCCTGAAAATCCAGAGGCACAGGGCCCCATAATGGACATTGGGACAGAGATGCGCGTGACCGGTACCGCTGAATTTGTTGATGACCCGGCTCTGAAGGACCGCCTCTTCAACGATAGACCGTTTCTACGTCCACTTGCTGACGTCGTGAAAATAATGCATGTCAAAGACGGTGAAGTGTGGTTTTGGAAGTGGGAAAACAACATGCGCGAATCAGAAATAACGCGGGTTCGCTTTTAACTGCTGTGATTATCTAAAGCTGAAATGTGTTGAATAGCGGGCACTTATTGCAGCGTGCGTTACCGAATAGTATCTTGAACGCCGTGCAAGCAATGCCAGAGGGCGAAGGGCTTGCCTTTGACGCCGAATGGCTCGAACCCGTAACGGATGAAGAATATAAAAACGGAAAGGACTGAAACACATGTACTCCCAAAAAGGGCAAAAAGCCTTGCGGCGTATTTTTCCCGCCGGGGCATGAACATTGAAAGCAGCGGCGACCTCATCGATCTGCCGGTGGGCAACACGGAAGTGGTTGCACAGATGATCCAAGAAGCAACGGGCAGCGACCGTTTCCGAATCAAAGCAGTGAACCCTTACCCTGAAGATTACCACACGACCACCGAGGTGGCGAAAGAGGAACAGCGCTCCAATGCTCGTCCTGCGCTTACTGCCCACGTGGAGAACATGAATGCCTACGACGTGATATTCGTGGGCTATCCAAACTGGTGGGGCGCGATCCCCTGCGATCGTACGAGTTCCGCATCCGCTCGCGAACGAAAACGTTATGAGCCGCGAGGAGTTCTGAGAAGTGTGCGAACACGATTTCACCCAATCGTGGGATAGATGTTCACACCATTATGTCCTTGAGTTTACATCCTCAGAATAACAATCATGGCGGCAGAAAAGAGCGTCACTCAGGTGAAATACCTTGATAGAACCGCAAATCCTTCCTATTTCGCACAGATCGCCTCCGGCATAACATTCGTTTTGATAAGTTTGAGTACCTTAGGTATATTTAGCCGCGGATCGGTAATCGCTCCGATAGGACTCTTCACGGGGATTCTCCAGATCGTAGCGGGGATCATGGAATGGTCGAAGGGCAGTACATTCGCGACGACCATATTTCTCTCTCTCGGATTCTTCTGGCTGACCTTTGCCTCCCTTCTGGTTTTCCCGAAGATAGGACTTGCAGATGCGCCAAGTACGAGCTTACTGACGGCATTTTTTGGACTATGGGGATTCTTTGCGCTAGGCATGTTCATCGGTGCACTTAAAGCATGGCGTGCACTGCAAATTATCTTTATATCGCTTGCCGTGCTCTTCTTCCTACTGGCAATCGGCACGATAACGGGGAATTCCACCGTCATCATTGTATCTGGCTATGAAGGGGCTCTCGCTGGTCTCTTTATTATGTACGCTGGTATCGGAGGAATGCTAAACACGGTATACGGGAAGACGATTGCTCCTCTTTGATTAAGAGGCTCCTTGATCCCCATTTGTTGAGCTCTAAGTATCTTCTGTGGATGCTTTTGTCTGTGCTCTCAATTCCCGCCACGGTATCGCGCTCCTCAAAGGTGCCCCCTTGTTAGCAACGTGCCGTCATGGAAAGAGGACGGTAAAGACAGTTCCAGACGTGGAAGGTTGAGCTTTGCATTTTTTAACGTGATATTTCGCTTAGTAAAGAAGTAGAAACCCCGAGGAGTGTTATTCCGCAATGTAGACTAAATGCTACGGCAACCAGATTGAAGCTCGTTTACCGTGACGCTTCCTCAATCGGCTGAGTGAAGTTTTTTGCCTCTCCATCAGGGTCACGTCTGTCCAATACCGCATATACACATCAAAGACGCACAAGGCGGTGGATGGGATAGGTCGCCTGAATATACTTTACGTTATTCTATCCATGTCGTTACTTCATCTACAGTCGGATGCGATGCCGGAGGGAGGGCGTCCCTTGGATACCCAATGGCACACCCGTTCGTTCCAAACTCTCCATGCGGTATGTCCAACAGCGAACAGAATTCTTCATCGTGTCCCAACTGAGCGGTCGCTGAGACGAGATGAAATCCCAGTCCGAGCGCTGTCGCTTTCAACCACATGTTCTCGAGACAGTGAGCAAGAGATTCCTGCTCGACCGGTGGAAATCCTCGCTGCTCGGCGACGACAATAAAGTAGGGCGCCGTTCCAATCCCCGGCACGCCGATTTGTGCCAATCGTTCGAGCCTTCTGACAAATCCCTGCCCTTGGTGCCGTAGTGCTGGATCAGCCGACAATTGCCTCTTCAGCTGTTCTGCCCTAGCCTTTACCTGCCGCTTTGCAATCTCTGCTACTTTGGCAAGTTGCAGTGAGCCCTTTTCAATCACCACAAATCGACGAAAATACACATCTCCCGCGACCCGCAGACCGGGATAGGGGGCGAGCAATCCAGCCCGAATAATCTCTGCAATCTCCTCTTTTGGCGGGGTATCTGGTGTGAAAGCCCTAATTGAACGCCTTGATTCGAGAATTCTATCAAGGGCAGCGTTCTCTTCTTGAGTGAACTGTGAAACGTGCTTCATAGGTTGTAGATCTCATTCACGAACATACATATCGTGTTCTTATCGATAATGCGACAAGCAACCCCCTTGGAAAGTTGCACCTGACATCCCAACAAGCATATCTGTGCTCGCCCCCCACAAGCAGCATTCAGCGCCTGCCCCCGCCCATTGACGCCCGCGCCGCTACTTACAGCGAGCTCGGGACGCACGCCCAACCAGATCCTTATTCCCTCAGATAACGAGGATTACGAAGATGACAACCGTGATCGCGGTGACGATCTTTACCGCTCTGTCGCTCCTGCCCGTGTAGGCAAGTGGCATACGTGCCTACCATCGCGTCCACGAACGGTAAGCATCTCTATTATGTCACGGGTTCCTTCATGGTCTTTAAAGATATGCAACCAATCGCTGCATACTGATGAAGAATTGGCAAGCCTTTTAATAAACGAAAACGGTACGTTTGTAAGAACGCGCAAGTGGTTTGGAAGCACCCAACAAAGAGGGAGACCGTGACATGGCACGTGAAAAGGAACATGCAATAGAGAAGGGTACGAATAAGCGTTGTATTAAGGTGTGCAAAGACGGCCCTTATGGCGTCCTAGGGGCAATTCCTTTACTCGAACTTGCTGTTGTTGACGATGGTGATGATTGCCCCTACGGATACCGTGTAAGCAAGCGGTATCCCTTAAGGGAAGCGTATTCGCTCTGTCGCTGTGGGCAATCCAAGGACAAACCGTTTTGTGACGGTACTCACACTGAAGTGCATTTCAACGGCACAGAGACCGCGACGAAGGCGCCGTATCTCACTCGCGCTGAAGAACTCGATGGACCAGCCCTCGTTTTAAAGGACGTTCGGGATCTGTGCTCGCACGTCGGTATGTGTCTTCGTGCGGGCGGCGTCCGTGAGCTCATGTTACACTCAAACGACCCCGAGGCGCGAAAAATCGCGATTGAAGAAGTAGCCAACTGCAACTCAGGTCGCCTCGTAGCGGTTGATAAAGAGACGGGAAAACCCATTGAACCAGAATTTGAGCCCTCCATTGCAGCGGTCGAAGAGCCGCTAAGAGGGTATCGCGGTCCTCTCTGGGTTCGTGGAGGTATTCCTGTGGTCGCAGCGAACGGTACGACGTATGAAATCCGCAATCGAGTCACCCTTTGCAGGTGCGGCAAATCTTCAAACCAACCATTTTGTGATGGCAGCCACAGGGAGACCAAGGAAGACGTTTCACGCTGAAAACTGCAGGCCCCCCCTTGAGCACGCGCCTTGCAATCAACTGGATCCATATTCCAGGTGGTAGTGCACAAAAAGAGAAAAAAGAAGGGAGGAGCACTAACGCTCCCTTCTGATTCACTTAGGCTGTCTAGTCGCTGTCACAGAGCTGAACGACAACGGTATCTGTCATCACGGCAACGCATCGTAAAGGAAAAAAAAGAGGAGAGTGGTGATTTCACAACCTATTCAAACGTGCACGCACCACTAATCCCCCCATGAAACCATTTTGGATGCTTAATGTCCTTGTTATTGTCATCGTAGTACTCTCCGGCGCTGGGTGTATCGCGCCGACCACCCAGAACGCTTCGACCGACTAGACGATCGATGGGATTACGATTCCCACCACGACCGGTGCGCCGACACCGGCGGAGGCGCGGCAGATAGCGGCGGCGTACGTCTACGGCTACCCTGTCATCTAGGACGATGTCTCTACGGATCACCAAACGGCAGTGCCGGCGCCGAATCATGCGCTTGGGGTGGCACGCGTCAACCAGCTCGCGAGACCGTACCAGGCGCAGCTGACAGCGTCGCCAAACACACCACTGCCGTTTCCAACTTATGATTTTGGCTATGCGCAGGGATGGCTTAACCTCACGAAAGAACCGATGGTGCTGAGCGTTCCTGCCTCGAACGGTAGGTAATACGTGATCCAGCTGGTAGATGCGTTGCAGGAGGATCTCCCCTCACTGGGCCCGCGCCACCGGGAACGGGTCAGGCCTTCGTCCTCGCTGGTCCCAGATGGAACGGCACGCTCCCCCCAAACGTGACACGGATCTAGGCACCGACAAGCACCATGCTGCTTGTAGCGCGGGGACCGCAGAACGGTCCTGCCGACCTTCTCGCGACAGCAGCCTTTCTATACAATGTCCCCTTGACCCCCCTCAGCGCGCGGGCACAAGCTACACGCCGTCCACCAGGGCGACGGTGAACCCCAACGTGAATAGTGCATATGTTAGGGGTCCCGCTAGCTATGCTGAGGTCGCGAATATGACCCCCTCAGATTTCTATGGTCGCATGGCAACGGTTATGGACGGTAACCCCCCCACATAGTGCGGATAAGCCCGTCGTTGATCAGATCGCCCGGATCGGCATCGTCCCGGGCACTCCGTTTGACTGGAACGGCTTGAACGCAACGATGCAGAACGCGATCACACAGGGTTATCAAGATGGGATCGGCGAAGCTTACGCAGCGAGCGTCAGTTCTGAGGGCATTGTCCACTAGAATGGCTGGGATACCAGTTATATCGCTACCTACTGGACAAACTACACGCTTCGTAACGCCGGGGTACTGCGTGGAGCGTTCCTCAACCTCCCGCAGGACGGGCTGTACTTCCAGTCAAATACCACGGCGACCTACGTTCCGGACTCCGGCGCGCACAACTACGTGCTA
>DASPOC010000047.1:0-18572 GCA_035626195.1 Bathyarchaeia archaeon
AGGGCTCAACATCCCGCCGTGGGTCGTGCTTGTTTCGGTCTTTTTCTGGGGCTGGCTTCTTGGCGCGTTAGGGACGCTTATTGCAGTGCCCATCACGTTGTTGATTCGAGTCTTGTTGAGCAATTTTACAGAGGCGCGCTGGCTGGTCGATGTTCTTGGGGGCGAAACTACTAACATCAGGTCCGATGAATCACCGGACCCCGCAATCGCGTCAAAGCCGTAGATGCGTTAGCTTTTCTCGTCTCGGAACGAGAATCCCAACCATTGGTTTACAGAGAACGTTTGCGAAGCACTATGAACTGCTCAGAGACTAGCAGCATGCTTGCGCCTATGGTATCCCCGCTTCGACCACAAATACGCCGACAGATGCGACAAGCGCTTGGTTTGGGGTGGCAGCGCCCCGATGTAGCTGCGTAGATAAAACCCATACCTGCAATTATGGCCATCGGCAAGCCCTTAGCACTTTGCTGTGATCAGCTCGATTCCGCCATATCGATTCGCTTCACGCAAAACGGCTTTACCATCCACCCCTTACCCGCTGTCGAACCGCTCGCACAGAAGCCAGCGTCTGACGCGTGGCTTAGATCTGAAAACCGGGTCGTGGTCAAGTGCTATCGAAATGCGAATACGCGCAAATTCACTGTTTTGAGACCCACGAAAATGATAAGGAATTTTTGGAAGACCGACAGTCCTGAGGGCGTCTAGCAAATTCACAAGACTATGGGTTCAGTATACACTTTGCGTACATCTTCTTCATTTAACAAACAGCTGAGCCTACGGAGTCTAAACTTCATTTCTAGCAGACAGGTTTTGCAAACTGGTTCAGCCCCCTTATACGTGTTTCCGCAAAATTCGCACATTTTGGAGGTAGGATCTTCTTCTATTCTCGTCTTGAGGTCATAGCGAACAATATAAGCGTTGACCGCCTGAATTGACGCCATTAGTTCTTTCTTGCATATGGATATGCACTGGTCGTCGTCGGTCCAGTCAGCCCAATCCGTCTGCAGCTTCTTGTGAATTTGCTCGAGATCCATGGCGTCCATTAAATCACATTTAGCGCTGTTTAGTCGACGTACTTTATTAGTCTGTCTATTTGGACTTCTTGAGCGCCAGTGAGGCCAAAAGTTGCTTAGATTCTTCGCCCGAGCCGTTCGCTCCCGTTTGATTATCAGTATCAGGAACCAATCGCGAGCAAGTAGCTACCGTCCTCAGTCTTGCACGGGTGCCGGGGGGTAGCACATCCGGGGCGAGCTGACGGCGCGCTAGTCGCTGGATTTTCACATATCTAGACGCAACGAAGTCGATAATAATGACGTAACGGCGATTGACTGCGCGCGCTTCCCCTAATCACAAAGCTCTTAATGGCTGCAAAAAGAGAGGAGGCAGCGCCACATATTCAGACTTCTCCTTTGGGGCAGTGCTACCAAATTGAGGTCATGGTTCGTTTTAAGAACACTTTCGAAGGAAGCAACATCACGTGTGGCGCTGCAACAATGCCGCTTTCAGCGGTCTTGACACCTCATTTTTAGCGCGAACCGCTATAAGAACGTTTGTTACACTTGTGTGTGCGAATCGTGACGTGCGGATATTGTACGCCGGCGCGGCGAGGCAGCTACTGAGGATGTATCGGTCTCAACCTGACGTCTCACGTTGCACTCTGGGTTGCTACGGCTATCAAACGCTCCGACCGTTTTAGAGCTGTGTTGTATTTCTAAAAGGTAAAACATGAAGCTGCTAAATCGGAAGCGATATAAATACGACGACACAAATAAACCGGCGAATCTTAAAAAACGTCAAAGGAGGTGTAAGATAAACATGGCTGAAAAAGGTACCCCAATGTGGGCGCGTCTCCTCGAGGTCATTCTCGGAATAATTGTTCTCGTTCTCGGAGTTTACGTCCTTTTCAATACCGGTGCTGCTGTAAACATAATCAGATGGATACTCGGAATCGGAGTTCTCATCCTGGGCCTCATAATGCTAATACGCGGAGCTTCCTCAAAGGCCCTCTCGGGAACCGGCAGAGCATTGAACGTCATCTTGGGGATTATTTTTCTGGCGGTGGGAGCTGCAACTATCGTATATAGCAGCTTTGGCACAACGTTGGTTATACTAATTTTTGCCTTCGGATTGCTGCTGAACGCGTTAGGAAGGCTTCAGTTTGCAGGCTATTCGATGGCAGTGGGAATGCCGCCCGCGGTTCGTTGGGCGAACGTAATTCTCGGTGTCATAGCGTTCTTACTCGCTATATACGCTTTCGTAAACAACACTTTTGCCACCAATTTTCTTGGGCTCCTAGTAGCGCTGGTGCTGTTTCTCTTCGGGATTCAGCTCATCATCGCAGGAGCAGGCAGCCGCGGCTAAGAAGCCGCGTGCCCTTCTCTTTTTTTGAAGTAAGCACGAATTCTTTGCGCAATACTGTTGGTTGTTCTGCATGCATTAGCGTTAGCTGGCTTCTAGCACCAAGCGAACCGCGAGGAGAGCAGCGCAAAGTAGGAACTACGCGCCGGGCAGCAAACCGGAACCAATATAAACACGCCAGCCCATAAACTGGAGTTTGAATTACCAAAAAAAACGGTAAGGGGGGTGAAAATCGAGATGGCTGACGAAAAAAAGAGTTCCATATGGTTGCGAATCCTTGAGATCATCGCAGGTCTTATCATCCTTGTTCTGGCCGGCTACGTCATCGCATATCCAGGAGTGGCGATAGCAACGCTCATAGTCTTCCTATCAATCGCGCTGATTATCCTTGGAGTTGCATATTTCATACGAGTATTTGCAAAAGGCATTTCCGGATGGCGACGACTGCTCAACCTGATTCTATCGGTGCTGACGATCATAATCGCCGGACTTGTAATCGACAATCCGTTCATCTACGGATCGCTGACGCTTGTCTACTTGTTGGGCTTAGCCCTGTTGTTCGCCGGGATAGCGAGCGCCGCGCGTGGGACCGTAGGAGGCATCGTCGTCGGGATACTCGGAATTATCATAGGCTTTGTCGTGATAATATTCCCGGGTCTCGGCTTGGCAACACTGGTGTTCCTGCTGGCCGTGTTCCTGGTAATCTTCGGATTAGAGGCGATAATCTCAGGCATTGTTGGGCGATGGGTCTAACCCATCCCCCTATGCGTGAGCTCACGCACGAAATGTTCGCATTGACGCCACGAACTGCGATATGAGCGGAGCTTAGAATCATTTTGCGTGGAACGCACGACACGCGAATGGCCCGAAAATACGGCCCGCGTGTTTGCGACGCGCTACAATCAAATGCAGCGGACGAAGCAGAAGATAAGCTTCGCTGGAATCGCGACGCTTATTTGCGGCAGCACCGCTTTCGTTCGGAATCCCAAGAGACTTGGCACGCTGGATCTTTAAACGTGTCGCCTGGCGCGAAGATTACTCGGCGCGTCTTTGGGGCGTCTATGGTGTCGGGGTGCGCCCTAAACTTTCAAGCTCCTTGAGGTATTTTCGTCGCCTTGCCTCGTACGCCGTGCAGTTGTCGCCGAACGGCACGTATTCCGAAACGAGCCAGCCGTCTTGGGCCATCTCGACCTTCGTGCGATCAGCGAGACCTTTGAGAAAGCCAAACTCGATTAAGTCCCTCTTCCCTTCCATCCTCCTCGTTATCCACTCGATGAGGTCTGGATCGTGTGTCCCAACGGAAAAAAAAGTCGCTTTTGCACACAGGATCTTTGACAGCTGCTTGAAACGCTTCTGGATATCAGCAAAGTCTGTGGTTGATCCCACGTACGCTCCCTTTACAAGCCGTGCAATAATACCGGACTCCGACACACGCAAAACGTCATCACGTGACCGGTCAAGGTATGCCTGCAGCGCAAGGCTCACACGCCCCTTTTCTGCGCACGCCGCGGCAACGTCGATTGTATAGGTGATAAGGCCCTGCCCTTCCATATCGAGTTCGAATCCGACGCCGCGGCGCCCCGCTTCACGAGCGATTGTCTGCACGTTTTGCCGGCATCGTTCTTGGTCAAAGAGGGCCCCCAGCGCGCTCAGTTTGACGGTTAACGATGCATCTAGCCCATTGTCAGAAATAGACTTCGCAGCAGCCATATACGCCTCAACTGAGCCAGCAGCCTGGCTTTCTTTGCGCGCGTATTCCCCGAGCACATCGATGATGCACCGGATGTTCTGGGCGTTCCTCCGCGAACACCACGCGACAGTGCTTTGCAAGTCGGGTAACGCCCATCGACTTTCAAGTTCGTTCATCATTGCGTTTGCACAGCATTGCGAGTTTTTGTATTAAACAATTTACCGTCGTTGGCAAATTGGATTGCCGATGTCTGCAGTGACGCGCTAGTAACTCAGACGACTCCGTTCGTTGTCTACGGACTAGCGCCGTGTCGGTCTGCGCACATAGGCTTATAACTGGTCAAAACGTATCGCGGGACGGTGATTTTTTTGGAACCGAGCGCAGTGCGAGAGAAGGGCCTCGTTGCAAACTTTCACCGACCAGCAACGTCTGGTGCGCACCCGGGAATCATCGTCATCGGTGGTGCGGGCGGCGGCTTGGGCAGCACGAGCGCAGTCGGCTCGCTCCTCGCAGAGCATGGATACGCGGCGCTCGCACTCGCATACTTTGGGGTCAACCAGCTGCCCGCTCGGCTTGAGGAGATACCGCTCGAGTATTTCAGGTCAGCAATCGAATGGATGCGCTCGCAGCCGTCGGTTGAGCCGAGTAAGATTGGCGTCGTCGGCACCTCGAAAGGCGGTGAAGCCGCGTTGCTGGTCAGCGCGACGTATCGAGCGATCCGCGCCGTCGTGGTCTACTCCCCGAGTCATGTCGTCTTTCAGGGCATTAATGAGGCGTGGTCGGATACGTCGGCGTCGAAATCCTCGTGGATGCTAGACGGCAAGCCGGTGCCCTTCGTGCCCTTCCGAATCAACAATGACTGTATAGAGCGGTACGGTTTTTACTTGGGGTTGTATTTCGGCAGCCTTCAGGACCGGCAAGCGGTAGAGCGCGCCGCCATCCCCGTAGAGCGTGTCAACGGCCCCATTTTCTTGGCCTCTGGGACGGATGACGCGATTTGGCCGTCGAGCATGATGTGCGAACGGGTCGTCGAACGGCTCAAACAGCGCCACTTCGCCTTTTCCTTTCAACATTTCGCTTACGACGGCGCGGGGCACCTGCTTGCGGGGCCGAGCCGACTCGCGCCGGCCCGCTCGATCGGTGCCGGCGGCATGCCCATTGGCGGCACTGAGGACGCAAATGCCGCCGCGAGAGACGACGCGTGGGCGAATGTGTGCACTTTCTTCAGCACATACCTCAAGTAATCGTGGCGTTTACATATGTCACGAACGCGTGGCGAGCATCCCATTGCACCGCAGGAGCTGCGATTGTGCCCTTCCTCGTCTGACTGAGGCCCTGCCGCAGCCAAACCGAAATCGCTAAATACCCGATGGCCTTGACGGCAATGAGGAGTATCCCAGATACTTTCTCGTGGTATCACCTCCCAAGGCGGCGGGGCAGTGCATGGGTTATCCGCCGCTTTTTCAGACACGGCAAGCAGAGGCAATCTCAGAGCATTCTCAATTTCAGGCCGTGCCTTCTAACGCCTCTGCCGTTGCTGCAAGTTGCATCGTCGCAACCACGACCGCGATTCGAGACGATTAGTTCCATCCCCCTTCTAGCTGCTCGGCAGAAGCGCGGAGGACGGTGATTATTCAAAAAAATGACGGTGGCTGCGCAAAGGGTTCAGAGGACGTACGGAATAAGCCGTTTTGTTTTCTTCGCGTACTCGACGTATTCGTCGCCCAGCTTCGACGTCAAAACGGCCTCCTCCACGTGAATCCGATAGCCGAACGCCACGCCGAAAAAAGCTATGAGCACGAGCACCGCCCCCCACGACTGCAACACGAACCCCAGTCCGACCATAGTGAGGAGCGATCCGGTATACGCGGGATGGCGCACCAGTCTATACGGCCCGCGGTCCACCACCACTTGGCCCTCTTGAACGCCGACGGTCCGCGAGAAATAACGTCCCAGCACAGCAATCGACCACTGTCGGAGAAGAATGCCAGCGATCATGAGGCCGATCCCGAGGTAGAAAGCCCCGCTCGGCAACGATGCGATGCCAGAAGCGGCAAAAAGAAAGGCGATCGCAAGGGAAAGGAGCATGATCAGTGATAGCAGTCGGCGCGAACTCCGGTCTTCGTAGCTGATCGGGGTGCCGTGGCGACGCGAGCGCGGGATAATGCCCCCAATAACGAGTTCGCTGAACAGCCACAGCGCATACACGACAAAGAATATTAATTCCGCAGTTGTCGTTGGGAATAGTTCCATTAGATAGACCCTCGTATCTCTGCTGGGCTATCTTGTTCTTCTTCGATATGCCTTTATCGCTATGGTCGAGTTGCGTCGAGTTGCTTGTTCGCTCCTCGCACGCTTCAGCCCGTTTGAGGAATTCCCAGAGTACTCTGTGCAACGTCCGCTGCGGGGCCTCCTCTTCGACTCCAAGAAACAAAGCGTGAAACTAATACGCAACGGGTCTTCGGGGATTTCGGAAAAACAAGAGCCACACCACAAAGAACACCAGCGCGACAAGTATCAACAAGGGAAGCAAGTGAATGACTACCGTGATTACGAGGAGCACGATAATAAGGATCAGCACTATTACCAGTAGATCTGCTAGTATGCCCATTACGTGATAGAAACTGCCGTCAAGAATAATAACTATTTCTTATCGCCGGTTAGCACGCGCACCTCCACGTCGTTGTCGCCAGCCGATGGTGATTGGCACCTGCCGTCCTGCGAGGGAGCACGGCAGATGCTGCACCAGAATGCCGCGTGATTGGAACTCACCCAAACCTGCGAACGAGTGGAAGAAAAACCCATTCCCATTTTGGAGCGACGTATCTGCGCTTTGGTCGCCGAGATTCGACCGCCTTAACGACTTGTTTTGCAATGCTCTGCGTGTCTTGCAACTCGCGCTTCACGAGTCGCTCTCCGGCTTCGCTGACGTATCCCGTGCGATCTTTGTATAGACCGTTTACGTCCATCCACTCGTATTTTTTCGCCAGGTTTTTCTGATTGAAGCCTGTATTATACCCCCCAGGGTTGATGATAATCACTTTGATGCCGAATGGCTTCAGTTCCGTTCGCAATGAGGAGGCGACACTTTCGAGGGCAGATTTTGTCATCGCATATGGTGCGTAAAATGGCATGGGAATCAGACCTGCCATTGAGCCCATGAACACAATGCGTCCCTCACCATTTGCGATCATCTGAGGCAAGACTTTTTGCGTTAATCGCAGCGCTGAAAACACGTTTGTTTCAAACACGGCTGTGATTCGCTGAGGGTCTATTTCGGCCAACGGTCCAGAGTCGCCGATGGCGGCGTTGTTGATTAAGACATCGATGTTCCACTCGTCGACTTTGTTGATGTCGTTGGCTTCTGTTACGTCGAGCTTGTCCACCAGGAAGTTCTCGCCAAACGACTTCAAAACAGATCGCAATTCATCAACCGAGGCTTCTCTGTGAACGGTTGCGTAGACTCTATGTCCTCTCTTGAGCAGCCTACACGCCACATCACGCCCAATGCCCCCTCTGCAGCCCGTTATGAGAATACGTGCCATGATCCCGACCGCCTTTGTTGCTACTATCTCAGCAGCCTATTATAAGGATATTTAACCTACGGCGACAGCTCTGGTACGGAGGACAATGGAAATTGCGGGCCCCATTTGTCATTTCAACGCCATATTGTCATTTCAATTCCATAAATTGAAATACATTGGAAATAGATTAAAACTGCTTATTTAGAATAAATATGCCACACGCAACATTAACACGAAATAATAAGGAGATGATGAACAATGAAAAATATAGTAGAAACGGCGATCGACGGCGAGAACTTTACGACCCTAGTTAAAGCTGTGCAAGCCGCAGATCTTGTGGATACACTGAGCGGACCTGGTGCTCTCACGGTCTTCGCGCCCACTGACGCCGCTTTTTCAAAGGTGCCTTCAGGAGTGTTAGACAGCGTGTTAAAAGACAAAAAAGAGCTTACTAAGTTACTGAAGTACCACGTCTTGTCTGGCAAGTATATGGCAAGTGATGTGAAGAAGCTGAAATCAATAGAGACGCTTCAAGGCCAGTCGGTTAAGGTAGAGGTACATCGCCTGTTTCACCGAGGCGTTAAGATAGATGACGCACAAGTAATTCATCCGGACATCGAGTGTACTAATGGTGTGATCCACGTCATCGACTCAGTGTTGATGCCTAAATGATGTATTGTGCCATCTAGCGGAACAACAGCGGCGCGTCACGTGAAATAAGCTGCAATTCAGGAGGGTCCTCAGCACGCCTCCTGGTACTCTTTTCTCGAAACAAATAACTTTGGCAGAGCCGTCTTTCTGTCCTAATGCACAAAGCTGAGCTCACATCCGCCCTCTGTAAGCTAGCGGGCTGGAATTCTTGCTCCCGTGTCGTCAACGCGTTTATGACGTCGCCTTGACATGGCGGAGGTCGCCGGTTCGAATCCGGCCGAGCCCATTTGTTTTGATTTGGTTAGGGACATCGGTTTATTTTGAGAGAATAAGTGATTTCAGTTCGCCGATCTCTGATTCCAAGGTAAAGAGCTGATCTTTAATATGGGTATCCTGGTCCGCTGTATGCATCAACGCATACACCGCGGCACTCAATGTTTTTCCTTCCTTTGACGCTTTGGCTTTTAAAGCAAAATAAACCTCTTCATCAAGTCTCACTATTTTCGACATGGGACAACCCTCACGTGTTGTTGGGGTTATTATAACATAAATCTGCCAATTCCATATTCGCACGGCGGTCTAATAATAATCGGGCAGGTGTGAGACGGTTTGAACTCTGGACGCTTGTGGAGTGTCATGTTATCCCGTAGAGTTTTAGCACGATCAAACCGATGATTATGGCGCACCGCTACCCAATAACAACGTTAAACCACTCTAATTTGTTCATTCTAATTCCGTGCTATATTATTTCCCCCGTAATACCGATCGTGTAATCCTTGATGATCATGTTTTTCCGGGCTTTTCCCAGCGCCTTCTGGACGACAGCCTCAATGCCTGAACAGCAGGGAACCTCCATGTGGACGATGGAGATCGATTTTATGTCCTGCTTCTGGAAGATCTCACACAGTTTTTCCACGTATGCTTCGAGGTCTTGGTCCAACTTCGGACAGAAGATTATCAAGATCTTATCCCTTAGGAATCGTTGATGGAAATTCGCATAGGCAAATGGAGCGCAATCGGCCGCCAGCAAGAGATTGGCGTTTTTTAGGTAAGGCGCGTCCGGGGTCAAAAGCCGCAACTGTATGGGCCAGTTGCCGAGTTCCGAGGCGAGCATCACCGGGCTTTGGATCTGATTCTTGGGTCTGCGCAGGTCCCGCGTCATAGAACCTGGGCAGGCGCCCGCCAACGCCTCTTGGTAATCTGGCATTTGGAGGTTATTTTCTTTCAAAAAGTCGACCGCTTCGTTTAAAAGTTCAATTTGTCCGTGTTCTCGAAGATGCAGGAGATGAGCTTTGACGACATTGGGCCCTGCTTTTACGAGGTTCTTAATCACCTTGTGCTCGTCATACGCTTCGGCTTCCCGTGTTTCAATCTCGATGGCGCCCTCCGGGCACTTATCGATGCAAGCGCCTAAACCGTCGCAGAACAACTCATTTACAACTCTGGCTTTCTGGTCAATTATCTGCAAGGCACCTTCGGGGCATCCACTGACACAAGTGCCGCACCCCGTGCATTTTTCTTCATTGATGTGGATGATGTCTCTTTTCATGACTTTTCACTCATCCTGATTCTTTATGTTTTTGGGATCGATTACCCAAGCGGTATTGCTGTGAACCGTCGCTTAGAGAATCCCCGGAAGGCCGTCGCCCTTAGTCAACACTTCGCACCCGCTTTCCGTAATTCTCACAACGTCCTCTCTCCGATAACCCGCAATGCCCGGTGCGGCCAACACGGCGTGTCCGACGCTCACCGTCATGTTTGGCTTAAGGACGATCTCGCCGTGCTGTGGGTAGTGGCTCGGGTGCGGGTACTCCTCGGGCTCGAGGCCGACGCCATGGATATAGCCAGGCACGACATATTTGCTGAACTCAGTCTACTTGATGGATTTGACCATAAACTGCGTGACGTCCTTGACTTTCCACCCTGGTTTCACTGCGTCAATGACTCCCTGCTGGGCCTCGTCATAGGCACCAGCGAGCTTGATAAACTCCGTGCTGATTGCCGTAGCCGCCATGCCCACCTGCCCCTTCGCTGCAAACGAAGGTGCGGGCCATATCGCTTGCATAGAGCTCTGCTGTGGGATGCAGATCCACAATAACTGGATCTCCCTCGTTTATAGCGCGGTGAGAGACAAATCCGTGCAACCCCAGGGAGCGCTCACCTGAGTTCACAAAGGTGAGAAATCCAAGCCGCTCTGACCCCGCCTTTCGCATTGCATATTCGGCCTCCGCAGCGACGTCGTTTTCGGTCGTTCCGGCCGCCAGCATGCTCGCTGCTGCCAGCATCCCGCGCTCAGCGACTTGGGCCGCCTTTTTCATCCGTGCGATTTCGTCTGCTGATTTCACCATACGAAGCTCGCTCATTATGTCGTCGTTCTCAACCATCGTGATTTTGGGATTGAGCTTCCTAAACCGAAACACCTCAAATCCGGGCGCGCTGTGCGTATCGAATCCAACGGTCGCCTTACTAAGGTCGCCCTCCCGCATAGCATCAAAGAAGTGCCGCATCAGCTCGTCGACACTGCTCCAGCCCCGGATATCGTTCACCCACGTCCGCGCCCGAACTTGTTCCACCTCGGGCTGAAACACTATGATGGCAGGATCGGCGTCCTTGCAGAACAACATTCGAGCCTGCCGTCGATAATCTCCAGTGATGTAATAATAGTTCTCAGCCCCTGCAATCAGCATCGCATCGACGCCCTTTGCCGCCATAAGCTCTTGAATCTGCTTTTTTCTTTTGCCGTAGGGAGCCATGTTTCCTCCAACTCAGCTGAAAAACCGAGGTCAGCTCACCGACGAACAACATACATACTGCTATCCACTGACTTCTCGAAGGTGCGCACGTGCTGGGTATTTGTAATGAGGTATAGTCGCCCGTTTCGTTCTTCGATAAATTGTTGCGCTTTGAGCTCAGAGATGCCAGCGTCGATCAGGGTTTGTGGTGGCGGGGCGTCGTCTAAGGTGCACGCCGCACACGCTTGTTGTATATCAGCGGCGGTGAATCCTTCGCGCTCCTCTGGGTTCTCCTCGCCTTCTTCGATGAGCATCGCGTACAAGATGCTTTGCGCCGCTGGACTTAACTGACGCACTTTTTCAACCAATTCCTGACTTTCGGGAGCCTCTTCACCTGTGTAAAGGCTTTCGTGTTTCTCATTTTTCATCGCTAAACCTCCTTAGTATGTATTGTGCTACGCGCGAATCATTGTCAAGAGCATCTTGAAGCGCTTTACCGCTCGTAGCGCGTGGGGGACGTTCGCGGGCATTATGACCAAATTCCCTTCACGTGCGCAAAAGGCGCTGTCACCGATCGTAATCTCCGTCTCGCCTTCGACGATTTGTGCCACCGCGTCGAATGGCGCCGTGTGCTCGCTTAGCCCTTGCCCCTCATCAAAGGCAAACAGCGTGATAGCGCCCGCTTTCGTATCAATCAAGGCCTTGCTTACAATAGAATTAGGCGAATACTCGATCAGCGTTTTCACGTCGAGTGCCTTGCCAATGTCCGTCTTAATTTCGTTCACAACGGTCCCTTCGATTTGCTGACCATAAGCCGCGAGTTTTTAGTTTTTGTGAGCGCCTGTTAACGCGTGTTGCGATCACAAAACTCCTGCGTGCCGTCGGATTTGTGTTCATCGCTCTGGCCGAGTCCGTGCGTAACGTATGCGTACAGATGGTGAGCGTAGACGACGAAGTCAATGTACGCCCGCACGTATTCTCGTCCAGCCTTTACATCATTTATGTCGTAGTTCTTCTTTGACACCGCGCGCGTGAACCGCCTCTCCAGGTCTTCTTGGATTGTGCGAAGAACGATACCAATTGCCTCAGTCGGGTCATCCGTTTTGATTGCCTGTTCGGCCTGCGGCACGACAGGGCCCCAATCGAGTCCTGCAGATTTAAGGCCTGTGAACGACGCGCCCTCGCCAGCTCTGTGCAAACGCACTGCGGTCTCGAAGAACCACTCGTCAGCAAGCTCTTGTGGTTGCCTGCCGGCTTCTCTCACCGCGTCTTTTCAAACGCGTCTTTTAGCTCGTCTGCCGCACCGTCTGGCACCCAGATCAGGACTAAATTCACGTTTCCCGCATCTAAGGCCATTCGCGCGCAGTGACGACAGGACCATCTCTGGTATCGCAATGTGGCGGCATAGCTCCTCTCCTTATGCCAGCATCGTTTGTATATCCTCTTCAGGAGTGCTTACGAGCTTGATATCGTACGAATCGACGAGCAGATTCAGTATTTCGTCGTTCATCCAGCCAGGGAGAATCGGTCCGAGGTAAATGCCTCGCAAGTCGAGTGCCAGCAGGCTCCAGAGAATGGCGACCGCCTTTTGTTCCATCCAGCTCACGACAAGTGTCAGCGGAAGTTCGTTCACGCCGACGCCGAAGAGACCAGCAAGTGCCTGTGCGATCTCCACCGCGACGATGGCATCGTTGCACTGCCCGAGGTCAATGAGCCGCGGAACGCCGTCAATATCGCCGAGATCAAGGTCGTTGAACTGGTATTTACCACACGCGAGCGTGAGGATCACCGTGTCGCGCGGGAGCTTCTGCACGAATTCGCGATAGTACGTGCTCTTTGGCAAGGGGGTGTCACACCCGCCAACGAGGAAAAAGTGACGAATCTTGCCCTCATCAACGAGCCGTTTGATTTTCGGCGCGAGCGACAACACCGCTGAAGCTGAGAAGCCCGTGGTGAGCAGGTAGTCACCCGGCTTGTCGGGGAGTTCAGGCAGCGACTTGGCCTTAGCAATGACCGGCGCGTAATCGTACCCCTCGATGTTTTGCACGCCAGGCAGGCGGACAGGACCAGTCGAGAACATGCGGTCTTTAATGTCAGCCCGAGGCGGCAAGAAACAGTTCGTGGTCCCGAGGATCGCCATTTCGTACTGCGGGAACAGCTGTTTCTGGTCGTACCACGCCTTGCCGAGGTTGCCGACGAGATTGGCGTACTTCTTCAGGCCCGGGTACCCGTGCGCGGGAAGCATCTCAGAGTGCGTGTACACGTTGACGTCTGTGCCTTGAACCTGCTTCAAGAGCTCTTCGAGCACTCTGAAGTCGTGCCCGGTGACGAGGATGCCGTGGCCCTTGACGGTCCCTGTCTCGACTTGCGTTGGCACGGGCTCACCATACCGCTCTATGTGGGCCTTCTTGAGCAGCTGCATCATCTTGATGTTCATCTCACCCGCCTCGAGGGCGAGCTTGACGTACTCCATCGCGTCCATGTTCACGTTGGTGAGCGTGGAAAAGAACGCGCGCTCGATGAACGCATCCACCGCTTCGTCGGTGTAGCCGAGTTCACGGGCGTGATAGGCGTACGCACTAATCCCCTTGATCGCAAAGAGCAGATTATCCTGCAAACGGGCGATCGTCGGTTCCTTTCCACACACGCCCTTGATCGTACACGCCTCTCCGCCAGCAGTTTGCGAACACTGATAGCAGAACATGTCAGGTTTTTCCTTTGTTGCCATTCTTGTTCCTCCATATTTTGGTAGATGAAACGCTTTCCTTTGTTTAAGAGCACGACAAGACACAGATGCGACATCGATCACTTATCACGGGATCGGCTCAGGATGCGAACGAGGTGTGAATGGAGAGGTGCAGCCTTGCCGACGAGGTCAGAAGTGCATCCATCAGACCGCCACTCCACGACTGCATTGCGCATCGCACCCATGTAGATGAGAGTGAATACCTCGGGGTCAACGTCGCTGGCGACTTGACGTTTCGCCTGCGCAGTCCTGAGAATTTCAGCAATTCGATCGGCTCTGAGGTGCCTTCTCTTGTCAAACCGCTCCTTGATCGCGGGGTACTCCCGGAAAAGCTCCTCCTGGAATAACACCGACGTCGCCTCTGGCGTCCCTTGGAAAGCAGAGAACTGCTCGGTCATCATTGCCAGAAGGCTCGGGCCGATGTCTTGATCGCCTTCAGGCTCCCGGATCATATACTGATCGAATACCTTTGAGGCGAGGAGATCCATCAGGTCCTCCTTGTCCTTGAAATGACGGAACAAGGCGGCCTCAGATATCCCGAGCCCATCTGCGACGCGACGAAGAGTGAGGTTGTGTATCCCCTCACTGTGGATGATCGTCATCGCCACAATAAGTGCTTCTTCTCTCCTCGTCTGGGTGTTCTTACGCTCTGTTGCCATGTTCAATCTGTTAGTAAGCGATAACTAACATATCTACAACGCTATATAAGGTTTTACTCCCATGAGGTCATGCGCTACGCTAATCGCCAGTGTTCAGAACTGATCTCGCGCATCACAACGCAAGCTCCTGACCTTCATCGCTATAATTTATACCGCGGTGCGCCGACAAGCTTTTGCTGTTGAAGATTTGCTCTAATACGATCTTGCTGTGCACCAACAAATGGTTACAATTAGCGCAAGACGATTCGGGCACATTTACTCGTGCCGAGCAGGCTTTTCAACGCGCTACGCTCGATCTGGTCAGCTCTTCTCACCCTTTGCCGCATGCTGCCGTCGAAATCACAGAGATAATATCGCAATCACGCGGCGTGGGATCGGGTCATCCTAAACTAGTGTCCGAAGCGGACAGGGAAGAGCATCGACCCCCACATTTAGGCACAGTTTTGCCATCAACAGCGTGTGGCACGGCGTTGAGATAAGGCCGCTGCAGCAAGTGCTCGGCCATGCTAACACTAACACGATGGCGGTTTACTTGCAGTTTCAGGATAAGACCCACGAGACGTGCATGTTGACGCGCCGTTTTAGTTACCCTGCTTACCTTAACATCTCTCAGCCACTCGCGAACTTGTGTTCCTTTTCGCATATGTGCATCCATTTTAACGAGGCAAGCTTAACGAAACACTGCGTATTATAAAATGGCAACGCCATAGCAAAACCAGTAATATCACAGTGATTCTCGTGGGCACAAAAGAGATTGCAATCTCAAAAATGAAGCAATTGTTTGGCGAAGACGGCAAGAGAGTTGCCCACGCCTTAACGGTCTTAAGATTTTCAGAGGAGATATTACAAGGCGAAAATATCACAGGCAAAATGGCAGAAACGGTGATGTTAACGGCGATCCTGCACGACATTGGCATGCACGAGGCCGAGAGAAAATACAATTCGAATTCTGGAATTTATCAGGAAATGGAGGGGCCTCCAATCGCAAAGAGACTGTTACGTGAAATGGGAATACGTAACCGCACGATTGCGCGGGTCTGCTATATGATCGGCGGTCACCACACACCCTCAAAGGTTGACGGCGTTGATTTCCAGATACTATGGGAAGCAGACCTGCTCGTAAATATTGAGGAAAGTGGACTCATGAACGATAAAAATGCGGACCTACGAACCATAATCAGCAAAAATTTCAAGACCGCAACAGGAAAGCGTATTGCAGAAAGGAGGTTGCTAAGGCGCTGAGGCACATTCAAAAGGGGAGGCAGAGTCAGAGCCTCAGCATCGAGCACACGATAGTGAACCGGCTCTCGGCGAAGTGGTAAGATCGTGGTTTCTTCGCTCTCTCATCGGTCAGCTTAGTTTCGCCGCCCTTACTGTTTACATATTTCGGAAACGATTCTTGAAGCGAGATTAGTTAGCACGTTCTTAAGTAACGCATCAACACCACAAGTTCGAGACGATCTGCACGACCCGACAAGTATCGGCTTGACATTACCAGGGGCGGACTATTTGTGGCTCTATCTCAACAATGTGGACCTAAGTAATCATTTTGCGGTCATCACAAGCGAACAAACGCCGGCATAGTCATAGATAGCATAAACCAGCAAATATAAGGATGTGAGCGTGCGCGTCGTCTGAAAGCGCAACTAATTTATATAACTTTATTCCGTCAAGCCTGCACTATCACCGTTTTCCAGCGCGCCGATTAGTTGAAGTTCGTCGGCACTAGTTTGTAGTTCCTCTATGAGTGTTTGTACCCGGCGCGATGCGCGGAAGTCAGCGCGTTTACGATACGCGCGGATAATCTCGAGAAGCCTGTACTCAAATCTGTCTGGCAGAAGTGAACGCGGCCCAGACCGTCCTGCGGTGGGGTCGTCTGCGTCTACTGTGGCGAGTTCTAGCAGGTCGTTTAACGCCGTAGAAGCCCGCTTTCGAATCCGGTTCCGCAGCACAAGCACGTAACGACTTCCGTATAGATCGTCGAGTTTCCCGCGGACGTACTCCTCCTCCGTTGTTCGCAGGCCTCGAACGCCGCCGGCACGTCGAAAGTCGTCCCGAAAAGTCGCAAGGTCGTTAAGAAATTCGCGTTCACGTCGGCTTAGCATCTGTAAAACCTTGATTGTTATAAACTCTATGCTGTGCCGTTCGGCAAAAAGCTCCATTCAAAAAAGGACATTTGGTACGCACGATCCGTTTCAAGCTCCGTGAGTTTATATAGAGAGTAGTACCAATGTCGGAAATAGGTTGCCTACTTCCTTGCCAGAATTTGTGATACAACATATCATATTAAAAACTTGCGTAACGAGCAACGAAAAACACCGTCAATTCGTTGCAAAGACGACAAACAGCAGGGCAAGTACGTTACTTGCGAGCGGTCACAAGCAGTCATCAGCCGTTTGTCACGACCAGTCAACCGGTGCCTGTTGTGAAAACTAACGCACGAATAGAAAATTCATGAGGGTTCCGATAACAGCAGAGAATGTCGTGAAGTGTCTTTGTTCCACCACTTGCCCGACTTTCAAGCAGACTCATTGTAGCGGGTGGGCTCATTGTGCTACTGGCAAGAGCAAAAAGCCTCCTGAAATGCTGGGATGCGGCTGCAGGAAGTGCCCCGTCTACGCGCAGTACGCGCTGACTGACGGCTACTATTGTATTCGTGGCGTCGCCGAGTCGTGAACCAAAGTTCGCTCCCTCGAGATGAATTGGTCACGGCCTCCAGACAAAAAAGAAGCTCCTTAAGCCGCGCGGTGCCATTTTTTGCCAAGACCGCGCGGCAAGCGACGTTCATTCACTCCTGCTGGGCAAACTAACGGTGAACGTCGTGCCTTTGCCCTCTCCACTTTCAAACGTGATCGTCGCGCCGTGGGCGTCGCACTTTGCGGGATCTCAAACGCTATCGTCCCCGTCACCTTAACTCCGGGGTTTGTGTTGGATACGCCGGCGAGATAGTTCGCAAGCTGAGATGACGACTGAGAGTATTGATACGCCGTCCCATCACTCGTTTTGAGTGGGGCCATACATTCCCCCCCGTAACGAGTCGTGCGTCAAAGATCTTGCAACTGGCTTAAAGGTTATTGTTTGGCTGCCTTGGCGTCCGGATGTTTCTCACAGCCTTCGCTATCTTTAGGGCCTCGCTACAGCTGTGGTCGTGTGCTACCGCAGGGTTCCGAAAAAGTGACGTGTCGGCACGGTTTTTACACCATATATCCGACCTTTTTAGTTGTTTTTACCCTACCATATCAGGCGGTGCAAGTGACGGCTTTTAAAGAAGCCCAAAAAACGCTTCTTTTGCAGATTTAATGACTAAGAATCCCGCTAGAATGTGCCACACGTCCGGCCGATCTCCTATAACAGGGGTAACATCGTGCCCTCATTTGTGTTTAGATATGTCGTAGTTACGATGCGCGATGCCGATGTTGAGAGGATTGAAAAGGGTCGCCATATCGACAATCGCGCTCTGGTGGAGCGCTTTCGGCGCCTAGAAAGCTTATGGAAAAAAGAGACGGCGCTCCTTACCAGACGTGAGGGATGATACGATATTTCACCTGAGCCATATAGGCATCATACCCTTTGAGACCTTTCCGTAACTCGCGCTCCTCACGCACTGCCCGCCGTGCAAGTATGCCCGCGAGGAGGAGTCCTAAAAGCACTCCGATCCACGAACCCAGCAAGAAACCCGATCCTAGGAAAAAAAGTAGTGTGCTTGTATAGAAAGGATGGCGCACATAGCGATATGGCCCGGTTGACACCACCGTTTGCCCCCGCTCTTCTTGGATGCGCACCGCCGATGCTAGGTAGGGATTTTCTCGGTAAGTCAGCCACATGAGGTAGAACGAGCACGACAAAACAATCGCACCCATAACGTGAAGCCATGTCGGCATCTGCGACCAATGAAATCGAACGGCGTCGAGCGGTATAAGGATCCACCAGATGCTGACAAGGATGAATAATAATATTATGTACGCCTTGTCCCAGATGGGTTCATCAGGTTTGAACACCGCTACGCGCTCCTCTATCAACCCGGGGTTGTGTCTAAGCACCCACAGAATGGTGACAAAAGAGAAGATGTAGAGTAAGATCAGGAAGATCCAACCGTAAAACCAGAAGAAGGTGCCTGCTGCAATGAAAGGTACCAGAGAGAATACCAGAGTCTCGATTGAGAGCGCTATAATGATTTTTGGATTGATGACGCTCAAGGCCGTGCACCCTTTA
>DASPOC010000048.1:0-7626 GCA_035626195.1 Bathyarchaeia archaeon
AGCCAAACGAGTTGAGGAGTTAGGCGCTGCGTCCAGTCAGAACCGAGATATGAAGAAAATTTTCACTACGAAGATTTCAGTTCAGTCACATAACCCAACTTTTTCTTATCCGATCATCCGCTTGCCACGAGACCATAAAGAACTCGCAGGTCAAATCGTGAATATTTATGATATGGAGATTGACGGACTTCGAGGGTTTTTTATTGTTCCATATTTAGCTAATTTAGCTAAATCAGATGATAACACTCGATATCAGAATCAAGAGCTTTGGGGGGCTCCGTTTAACGAAAAAAAAGCAAAAAAAGGAGCGCCCGAGTCGGGATTTGAACCCGAGTCGGAGCCTCGACAGGGCTCCATGATAGGCCGCTACACTACCCGGGCCTGCGCTCGCAGAAACTGAGGCAGCACAGCCTACTAAGCGTCGGATGAGTGATAAAGATTTCTCTAGACTTGAAGTGCTCACGACGCTCCTAACAAACAAATCGAAATCACGCTAATGCAGCTAAGCTATTAAGGGTTTGACGTATGGTTAACCATGGAACCGCTTATAACGACTAAGCCGCCTGGCCCCAATGCGATCAGTCTCCTTCGTCGGGATGCCCGGGTCATTTCTCAGTCTATGGCACGGCAGTACCCCCTCGTTCTCAAACGGGCAGAGGGCGTAAACTTATGGGATGTTGATGGAAACCGCTACCTCGACTTCACCGCGGGTTTCGCCGTGATGAACGTCGGGTGGAATCACCCGAAAGTCGTCAGCGCCATCGCGCAGCAGGCACGGCACCTCTCTCACCCGGCGTTCCTAGCATTCTGTTCAGAGCTGCCGGTTATGTTTGCTGAGCGGCTGGTGGAGCTTCTCCCACGAAGCCTCAACCGTGTGTGCCTCGCAAATTCGGGAGCGGAGAGCGTCGAAGCGGCGCTCAAGCTTGCGAGGTATCATACAGGAAGAAATCACTTTATCGCATTTTACAATGCATTTCACGGACGCACTTACGGCGCGCTCAGCCTTACCGCGACGAAATCGGTTTACCGTGCGAAGTTCGGTCCATTTATGCCAGTCATCCACGCACCGTATCCTAATCCGTACCGCCCGACTAATGCGCACCAGAGCGTTAACACACACACCTTGCTCACGCTGACAGAAGAAATCTTTGCCAAGGAGGTGGCACCGGAGGAGGTTGCAGCGGTCTTCGTTGAGCCAATTCAAGGAGAGGGCGGCTATATCGTTCCTCCAAAGCCATTTTTGCGAGAGTTGCGCGCGTTGTGTGATGAGCACGGAATCTTGCTCGTGGCTGACGAGGTGCAGACAGGATGCTACCGCACTGGCACATTTCTGGCCTCAGAGCAGTTCGGCGTAACGCCAGACATAGTCTGTCTTTCGAAAGCTCTCGGCGGGGGGTTGCCGCTCGGGGCCATGGTCGCGTCCGAGGACGTGACCACGTGGGTTCCCGGCTCTCACGCCAGCACGTTTGCTGGCAACAACCTCGCGTGCGCTGCAGGTCTCGCAGTCCTCGGCATTTTTGGCGAGAGGGGCTTCGGTGAACACGTCGTGGAAGTTGGAAAACATTTACTGCGTCGCCTGAGAAAGATGAGGGACACGTTCGATCTCATCGGTGATGCCCGTGGGCTGGGGTTGATGGCGGCAATCGAACTCGTTCGCAACAGAACGACAAAGATACCGGCAGCGGAAGAGCGTAAAGCGATTGTTACCAACGCATTTGAGAACGGTTTGGCTTTGTTGGCGGCTGGGATATCTGCGATTCGATTCTGCCCGCCGCTGACGATAGATAAGGAGGACATTGACGTCGGACTTGAGATCCTCAATCGTTGTTTAGCGACGTCCGCTGAAAGGCGATAGAACTACGGAGCGTTATCGGACCCGCTCAAGACTGAGCATGCGAGTTGGACCCCCTACAAAAGACTTTGCTGCCGTAAGGAAGCACCCAAAAAAACGCAGCAGCGGTTTTTATGAAGAGACCGCCGTGTACGCGCCTGACATTTGGATAACTGGTGCCCGCGTGACCGGATCGGTTCGCCCCGTTTTCATTTTCACGTAAGACCCTTTTTCGCTCTGAATCGTCTAGAAGTCGTAGTTTGCGTACGCGCGATCGCCGGCGGCGCCACGCGAGGTGTTGCCCGTGACGCCGTTCCACGAGCCGGAGATGCGCGGAATAGCGTCGCGCAGCGCGGTTGAGTATTGTGTGCTTGTCTGGGTACGCGGAGAGCGGCGATCCACCCTACGTCATACACGAAGGATCACTAGGGGGTCTGGACTGAGCGCCGCACACCCTTCATTTTGCGTGCGATTGTCGTAGTTCGCGCCTTGCTTGAAACAGAGACTCTAGATTTTCAGGTTTCTTGACTGACAGATGCTAAAAAAATGGACGCTGCGCCAATTTTCATAACTCATTAGGTAAGTCCGCGAGAATGTTGGTTGAAGACCGATATTTTGACCATTTCCGACGTAATGGACAGCTGGCGTCTCCAACTTTTCATTATCTAAAATGCCTTGAAATCTGTTAAAAAAGTTTTATAACCTTTTATAGTTGAAAGGAGGTCAAAAAGAAGAGGAATGCCAACAAGACTCCGTAATTGGCCGCTACACTACCCGGGCCTGCGCTCGCAGAAACTGAGGCAGCACAGCCTCACAGCCAAGCATTAATAATAAAGCTTTCTGCGAAACTTTTCGAGCGTTATTCTGTCGCAACGGTCCCGCGAAATCTGATGTAATTTTGGAGAGACGGTCCACAAAAGATTCTATGGCATTGCCCGCGGTTCTAAAACTTTCTCGCACTGTGTCAAAACTCAGTCTCTTTTTTTGCTTTCGGCGAAGCAGAGCTAGCATTTTCGGCAGTAAATCGGTGCTTTAGCTCGTCTATTTTGGATTCCAAGGAGGCGAAGTGTTTTTCTGTAGAGGCTTTCTCGTTCGCCGTAAGCATAAGTGTATTCACTGCTTCACAGAGCGGTGTTCCTTCCCTTGAGGCACGCTTCACGTACTCAGCCGCTGCTGGCGCTTTGTACATGTAGCTGGGCTGCTCGTCCTGACCATGCAGAAATGGATGGCAGTGCTTATCACCGTGTTGTTCGGCGCTGATATCATTGGACCTATTTCTCTCCTAGCGATTGATTTTTACCCCACTAAGTCAGGTACGGGCTCGAATGGCCTCGCACATGCCCCTCATGAACAACGGTTGAAATTTCTCAACTAAAAAACGATAACACTTAAGAGTCGTCAGCATCTTCTTACGTGCTTAGATTTTAGGATTACAGGGAGGTATGAAAGGCATGATAAAAAAAGTCGTAGCCATAATCGTGCTTGTTCTAGCTGTTGCTACTATTGCCGGTTGCGCTAACTTAGCAACGAACACGCCGAGCCCGAGTGTTTCTGTCGCGCCATCACCGTCACCGACGCCTGCGCCTGTTTCACTCTATATTAATGGGCCGTCAACGATAGCACTCGGGCAGGGCGGGACGTGGACGCTGTACATTGATGGGCAGTTACCCACGGTACAGCAAGCAGCTCAGATAGTGTGGTCTGGTACTATTAGCGGAGAGAGAAACCCACCGGCGCCTGTCGGCGTCCCTGGCTCGATCACACTCGACTCCAATACTGCGGCGAACACTTCACCCGGCACCTATACGCTAACAGCGACATACGAAGGGGTAAGCACGTCTATTACCATTACAAGAGTCCCTAACCCGACTTAAGAAATTTATTGAGGTAGCAACGCTTCAAGTTCGAGATGTGGTCACCTGGACAGTTCTCGTAAATGGGGAGGTGCCCGACCCAATACAAAGTAGTTGACATCATGGAAGAAGCAGCCCACATACAGTGCGAAAAATGCTCGGCCGTTAACGACGCAAACGCCGAGTTTTGCAGGCTTTGCGGCGAGCCACTACCGCAGACTGTGCCGAATCCCACACCTCAGCAATCGAACATCTCGAGATACGTCTTCAGCGCCTTCGCAAAAGGAGACGGCGTTTTTGGGCCGTACCTAAGCACGTGTAAAAAACATGGGCCTCTTTTTCGTTAAGCCTGAATTGCATTAAACGACGAATGAAATCATCGTCTTTGGTCATGCATTGCCCGCAATGCACGTAAATTAAACAGTAGATAAAGATTGGGTTCTGAGGTTCTGGTCAAAAGTGAGCGAAGTTAGACGTTGAAAATCTGCTTCGTGCAATGGTCAGCGCGTGCCCTTCACGTGAGCTATTCATAAAAGTTGCAAAAAGAGAACTCTTATAGGTGCGCTGCTACATTATGCGGCTAATGAAGAAGATTACCAGTGTTCCTTGCCACACATGTTCTCTACGTGAATATCATTTAGCCGCGGGAGAGGTACGTATTGCGTGCGAAGCTTATGGACAGGGAATACCGGCAGAAATAGTCACAGGCGACATAGAATGCCCCCACCGCAAGGCTACTCTTTAACGTTTTAGCCAGTTCTCTAAACTCAACGATGGGGGATTTGTTCTGTGGTAAACTATTCGAAACTTATTGCCCAAGTAAAAGCTGGCAAGATAATAAGCAAAAGCAGAGTCTACCCTCAGCTCTGGTTGCTCAGTCAGTACAGAGTTAGCTGGTAGAAAAGCAGTATTTACGAAATAAAAGGGCTAAACTGAGTACCGCTTTCTTTATTCGATTCAACAGTAAGGAAACTAACGATGTAGCGGCCTAAGATGAGCGAGCGGAGCGGGTGTAAATGGAGCTTTAATCCCGCCGAGCCCTGTCGAGTCTCCGACTCGGGTTCAAATCCCGACTCGGGCGCTTGTTTTTTGTCTTGGTGGATGCTGGAGATTTCGTTTAAAAGAACGGAGTATCTTAGTTCGTTAATTTCTTTTTCCAGTGCACTAATGCGAGATTCGATGTCATTTGAGCCGTTGGGTTGTATAACTTTAGGGATAGGTTGTATAACTTCGTCAGTTTCTGGTGTATCAAGAAAGGTAAAAAGAAGCGCCGTTTGTTAAGGTGCTTGGTTTCAAATATCTCCGCAGTCTTCCCTATCTCATCCGTGTGAGCCTTCGGCAGCTTGATGAGCGGGTAAACGACACCGGCTTTCGGGGTTAACTTTGTGACCTTCGATTTTCCGACGCGATGCGTGGTTCTACCTCTCGCTTTGAACGCCAATGGCGTGCGCGTAGATCGGTTGCATGCTCAGTTCATGGTTTTGCCGGAGCATGAATTTTGTTGTCTTGGTTTTGTCATCCCTGTGCCATGCGCCACACCCAGACAGTATTTTTTGGAATTTTAGGGACGTATACATCTCGCTTGTGGCGTCACTTTACAACGCCTTCACCGCTCTGATAGCGCTTACTAGTTCATCCGGGCGTCGTGAGCCGACCAGTAGCTTTGCTCCAGTAGTTAATTCTAGCTCAACGCCTCTGTTACCGCTCACGGTATACGCCCGCCTCCTATGCGTTCCAAAACGGATGCCCCACCCGCCGTATTCTAAGACTGGGTGATACTGCAGTGCCTCATACGTGACGATGTCACCGAGCGGGATAGTTCTTGAATACAAGGGAAAAAATCGGAGAGACACCCCATCTGTTCGCACGTCAGTCGTCAACGTGGTACTATATGCAAACACAGGCAGCCCTACACCGAAAGCAAGCCAAATAACCCATACGACGATATCAGGAGCGGGGTTCGTGCCAGTAGGCACGCCGAGAACAATTTGCATAATGAAGAGCCACCACGAGACGGCTATAGGAACGAGAAGGGTGAGCCATATCCACCACGCGCGGAGTGGCTGGACTTCGTGGAATAGCGTGTCGTCCGAGTTATTCATTTCATCGTCAGAACCCTTCAACAGAAAACAGTTGCACTGTACTCTTGGCCATTCGCTATCAATGTTCTGGCTGATTTTGATATATGTCTCGAGTGAACATGCCAACGTGCCTAGGATGCAGGCATCTGCACCTCTTCAAGGAACCAACATTCGAACCTCCTGAGCCGGCGTGTGCTGCCTTTCCTGACGGGATACCGCGGGAGATTCGGATTGGAGAGCACGACCATACAAAACCGCACCCAGAAGATGATGGAATACGGTTTGCCCCGCTGTTCGAACGAGGGGAGTCTGAGTAGTTTACGCTAGAGCAATAATAGATCGGGTGCACTATTGATTGCCTCCTCTATGCACGTGTTCAGTTCCTGATTCGACCATATTTCTTCGTTGAAGCAGCGATTAATGCCGGCTGCGCAAGAGGTTGAGCGAAAAAGCAAGCACTTATTATTGCAGCAAGCTTTGAGTCTAGGAGACAGAGTGGAAGATGCAATAAAGTTTGTGAAATGAGGGTGCTGTCGATGCCTGCTCATTCTACTAAACGTTTAGGTTAGAGAATTCCTACGCCCCCGATGCACCCTTATCATAGCTCTTCCCAAATATTCAGATCGATATGAGTGATAAGTCCAAGCTTAGGTACGTAACAGTACAACAATCAATTTAAGTCGCTCTTCCTTTTTGTTAAATAAACCGTTCCAATCGTACGATCGTCACTTCAAACGGCCAACGTCGCCGATTCGAATCCGGCCGGGCCCATTGTTCAACGAGTTTCGACTCTACCTTTTTGGTTGTCTGCATTAAGGAACTCGCGCAGACTGGGACAGAACATATAATACGCTTCGCGGAAGTTTAGTGACACGCTGTTTGCGTGCGCATTATGCGGCGCGTAACGGAGCTAACCCCGTTGGCAGGAACCGACCCGACGATCATGGTGCTAGTATCCACATTCCCGCCTGACCTGTCCCCGTCAAACGAAGCGGCCCTTGTCTTCAGCGCCGTGTTTGGCTGTGGCCAATAAGCGAAATCATCGGCGGGGGGATTATCCCAATCATACGCCGCGGGGGAGCCCGGACGCAGCGAAGGGATCGAGGGTCAGTGCTGCTGATCTTATTCAGCATCGTCGCGTCGCTCATCATTGCCTTCTCATTTGCGAGTCTGGGCATTGCTATGCTGCCGAGCTGGGCGTTCTATCCCGGCGTCATTCTCATGCTTGTCGGTATAGCGTTCAGACAGTGGTCGATCTTCGTGTTAGGGCGGTTCTTCTCTCCTGCGGTGCGGACGCAGCGTGACCAAACAGTCGCGGAGACCGGCCCCTACCGCTACATACGCCACCCCTCATACACCGGCGCCCTCATGATCTTCGTGGGCTTGGGACTGGCACTACAGTCGTGGGGGGCAGTGCTCGCGCTCGTGCTGCTGTTCGCGATCGCCTACGGATACCGGATACACATCGAAGAGCAGGCCTTAACGTCTCAGCTTGGTGATGCATACGTCACGTACTCGCGGAGGACAAAACGGCTCATTCCCTACCTGTTTTAGTGGGCTGGCGTCACGTGAACTAGCACGGAATGAAGAGCGCTGAAATCCGTGCTCCGTCTCTTTTACCCCACTCTCCTTTTGTCCACACCTAAATGGTTCGTTTTTGGTGGTACAAGGAGCGCAACCAAAGGCGGCTACGCTGTGTTACGCGACCGTGGTGGGTGCGGGGGCCGGCGTCTACTTAAGACACCGACACCGTCGCATTTGTCGTTGTCGTGGCGGGACCCACCGTCTGCACCGCCGGCGGCACCCACGAGCCGTTCAGCATGGACTCCTGTGGCCAGTACGTGCGCAATACGAGATAAAA
>DASPOC010000049.1:0-11189 GCA_035626195.1 Bathyarchaeia archaeon
GTGGATAGCTATCCACCGTCTGAAGTCGTCTCCTGAAAACGACAGTTGGCGCTCCACCATTTCGATGTTAGGCTCGACAAAATAGATCTGCCCACTCACAATTTCCCGGCCGAAAAGGCTCGGGTCGTATTGACCGAGTACTTTCTTTGCGAGGTAGCCGAGGAGAAGCCCGAGACCGACCGTCGAGATGACCTGATTCGACTTGTACACGCCTTTGCTCATGAGCGACCCTCTTTCTTGCTTCAAGAGCGCTTTTTTCAGCGGGGCGAGCTGGTCTTCAAACGCCGTAATATTCGTATTGATCCAGTCATATCGGTCAAAGACCCGTACTTCGCGGCCGGTCGGGGCGTGAAGCCCTGTTAACTCGATGATTTGAGGCGTTGGCTCGCTCACGAAGGTTTCATAGGTCGGCACGAGCCGTCGTTTCTCTTCGTCGGTCCGCCTTTCAGCGTCGCCGACGTTTGCAGCATTTCTTGCGACCTGCCTCCAGTCAATCGGGCCTGCTGGCGAGCGCAAGAACTGGAGACCGGTGTTTAGCACCAGTTTGGGAATGTCCACCATACTTATCTACTCATTACGATCCGAGACGTGTTACCGAGAGCCGTTTAAACGGCGGATTTGTGTATCAAGAAGACCGTCGCGTTGTCAGAGCGCACGGTGCCAACAGGAGCTGGGCGCCTCTACATGAAGTCAACCAAACCCATCTGTTTTGAGGCGTCGCTCTCAAACAAAGAGTTGACCGACATCTCAAGGAGCATAAGCCGCTGACGCGTGTACTTGGAGACGCCATATGCGTTTGCAATCCGGATGGAGCGTGCCATATACTTTGTCACCGTGCCTTCGTGAACGGTGAGCACGATCTTCCCGCCGCATTTCGGGCAGTTGCCGCTAATGGGGGGCCGCCGCACCTTGTAATTGCATTTCACGCACCGCACCTTCTGGCGTGAGAATGCGCGGAGATTGCCGATCAGGTCGGGAAGGAAATGCGTCTTGATAACGCGCTCTGCGACGTCGCGCTGGTCTACCGCCCGTATGCGACGGGCGAGCTCAAGCTGGGTCTCCATCTTATCCATCATCGATTCGAGCACCTTGTAGGTGCTGTTCAGGGGACCGAGCGAGATCGACGAGGATTGATGGGTAAACCCAAAGCCGGTGTACTCGGCGCCGGTGCCTAACCGGGACGCCACGGTCGCAATGCGAACGCGCCTCGCCTCCTCAAAGCCCAGAGTGGCGTGGTAGAACTCGAGCGGGTACCGGTCGATTATGTCGAGGTTGCGCGCTTCGGCATCGATCTCTTTCGGGTCGATCCGCGTTGTCAATACCAGCGGGGCGTCCATTTTGCCCCCGCGACGATCAGGAAGATACGACAACGAGAAGTTCAAGAGCCCGTCGAGAAGAAGCACGACGCAGTCTTCATCGCCGTCACAGTTTCGTCGCTTTGACGCGTGGAAGAACGGGTGAGCGAAACCTGCCGAAGCAGGGGTAAAACCTATGACGCGACCTAGCACCCCCGCGCTTGTATGCGGCGCTAGTCCGATCACCAACGCACCGATGAGGTCCTCTTTCGTTTTTGCTTCGTAGTATGGAGGCTGTCTGTAGTACTTCACGAGCAGATCGTCAATGAAGTGAGACACGCGGACAAGCCACTCTCCGCAGTCGTGGGAGAGGATGATGTCTTGTGGCGCAAGTTCGACGACGTCATCATCGTCGGTCACGTCATATCCCAAGTCGCGAAGCTTGCTCGTCGGAACTGAGATCTCGCGTGGCGTAAAGTGTGTCGTGGGCAGATCAGTCAAATCGTATCTGCAGGTCCCGTCCTTGAACACAAAGATTTCGTGTTTTGCGCGCAACACGCCTTTTTCTATGGGCTCAGGCGTCTTGTTCTTAGAAATTAGGCCTAATACACCTTTAAATCTGTCAAATCGTGCCGTCTCGTCAAGTCGAGTGAGTGCCTGCTGGTACACCTTTCGCAGGTCTATGGACTGGATCTGATGACTCACTCCTTGTCTGTTACACTTTGGGCAGGTTGTTCCGTTCCTCAGATCGCGCGAACACGACGGACAGAACGAGACAGGCTCTGTGAAACCGCCGCATTCGCAGCGCGTTTGGTAGGTTGCTTTCAAGCACTTCGGACAGCGGCGTACGCCAACGTCAACGTCGATTATGCCGAGGTACTGCACGTCGATCTCCGACGCGCTTGCGGCTGCCGCTTTTGAAGAACCCGCCGCCCTTCGAAGGGAGCGGTCGCGCCCTCCCGCATTGCCGATTGGGAAGAGCACGTGCGGGGGGGGTTTCATCTCCCGGGCTTTTGATTTCTCGGGTCGCCCCATCCGTCCGCCGATCCTTGAAGGCGCCCGTTTTCGGATTTCGATCCCGCTCAGAAGCGTCACGGCGTCAATCGTGGATTTGATGCGCGGGCTTTTCAGTGAAAACCAATCCTTGCTAAGCGACTCACTAAGCCCGAGACTCGTGATAAATGCCGCTGCGTCGTCAATTACCACGTTGCCTGCAGTAACGATGTGAGGGACGAGGAGCTTTTCTAGCAGCTCCTTTGTCTTGGCGTCGTCCGGGACGATGAGTTCGACAGGTGCAGGAGATCCGTCAGCGACGTCGACCGACGGGGTGCCCTCTCCGATTCTGCCCGTTTGACTGACGACCTCGGCAAGCTGCGCGAGCTCATCGAGCGTTATGTCGTGCCACAAATATGTAAACTTGGGGTGTAGCGGCACCTCGAAGTGCCGCGAAAGCTGCAGCGCGCGGGACGCGGTGAGCACACTCGCATCAACGCGGGGCACGGTCTCGTTCAAGCGCTTTGCCGCCCCTTCAAGATCTTGTGTCCACCATTCGTGCACGTAGGGTGAAGGAATCAGTGGGTGGTTATTGCCGAGAAAGTCTCCATAGTTTACGAGAATCTCTCCGAGGTCGAGTATCTCGTCGATGTCGTTTTTATGCTCAAGCGCCGCTTCATAAGAATCGATGCGGACGACGGTCCCGTTACAGAGCTTTACGGTCGGCCCTTCGATTGAATCGACTGACGAAATCCCGGCAGCCTTGCCTGGCCGTTCCATCTTCAGTTGCGTTCCCGGAGCCAAGAATTCGCCGAGCACTACCATCGTCGCGGGGTTGATTCCTGCAGAGGCAAAGCCTGTGTTGCGCGCTCGTCCGTATCGGAGCCGAAATCCCCCCTTGCGCGAAGGATACGAGAACACCGGTCGGCCGGCGATGATATCTTCCATGTACGTCCAGCTGGGGGCGATTGTGATCTCGCCGGCGCGCTTTTTAGTGACTTTTGAGCTTCTTTTTCCTCCCTCCCCCTCTTCTTCTGCCACCTTAGCGTGAATAATCTTGTCTAACCACTCCCACCCGTCGAGTCCGAGCTGTGACACGTATTTCTTCAGCTTTGGCGCTTTCTGAGCCAGCCCCTCTGCCAAAACTAGTGCCATGCCGCCGCGAACCGCGTTCGTCTTTACCCTGTCGAGGTTTCGATAGCCTGAAATCTCCTCCTGCTCTGTTCCTTCACCGTTGACACAGATGGGACAATTTGTCACGATCGTTCTGATCTCACTGGCCGAGGGCGTATATTGCAGGTTTACGAGCGTTTTGTAAAGCGGGATCTCTTCTACATATCGCTCAACCTCCTCGTCCCGCGGCACGTATGGGTCGATGCCGACGGCGCGCCGCACGTAGTCGGCGACTAACACGGAAAGCGCTTGAGCGGTCCCGCCAGCGCTTCTGATGGGGCCGGAATAAAAAATTTGCAGATAATCGCTCCGATCGTCGTTCCTCCCCAGTTCCACCCGTGCGATGCCCTCTATGGGAGCGGCGACGACCCCCTCGGTCAACATCGCGACTGCAGTTCTCACGGCCTTTTCCACCACTTGCACTTTGCTCTCGTACGAGCCGAATTCGCCATTTGCAAAGCCCAGACCAATCGCGAGTGCCGCCTCTTCGCGAGACATCGTCTTGTCAAGCTGGCGTATGCGCTGCGCCAGTCCCGGGATGCCGATGAGGTTCTCAACGCGCTCAGCAAGGTCACGAGCAGGCAGGATTTCGGGAGAAAGAGAAGGATCCTCGCCGTTTTTCCGCGCTTCAGATGCGATGGTGAAACAGGTCTCAAGCTCGGATTCTAGCTGTTCAAAGTAGTGATGAATATCTTTGATCATCGAATCATCTTGGCCCTTCGCGCGGAACAACAGCACTAACTGTCGGAGATGTTGTTGTTGATCCAAGTTAACCTTTCTCTTGCTCTCGCATATGCTGAAATCGCGTAAGAAAGCGTTGCGCGCGCTGTATCGGTGCGGTATCGCGCCACTAGAAATAGAGCTAAATACTTTTAGGCGTATCTTTTGGTGGTTCAAATGGCGAGTATTAACATATTTAAGCTTCACGATATCTACATTTTTAAGCAGTACCTCGGCGATCCTGGGCTTTTTAAGCAGTTGGGCGATTACTACAACGGCCCTAACTATCGATTTGAGATCCCCCCAGCAGATCTCGAGAAGGTTCAGGATATCTTGCAGGCAGCGGGTTATGACGTTAACGTGGTGGAAGACCTCACCGAGTTCCGCGTGACGATAGGGCGATTCCAGAAGCACAAAGAGATTCTGAAAAACAGCGTTGAGGTTGAGGAAGTCGGGGACGACAAGATCTTCCTGATGAAGGATAAGGAAGCCGTTAAAATGGCGCTGAGCCAAGGCGCTACAGAGTACGAAGGAGACTTATTCAGCTGATTCTTCCGCAAGCACTTTGAAGACGCGAAGAGCTGTGCTTCCCAGCCCCACTCAAAAAGACGACACGCCAGATTGTTCTCCTGCTGAAGTCGTCGACGGATTCGCTGATTTAGTTCCAGGGCTGATTTAGTTCCAGGGTAAGTTGCTTTAGGGCAACTTTTTCCATAACGTCTCTGACGCTGTTCGTTCTTTTGCTTGCAAGCACGAGCTCTCGCAAGCGCTTTTGAGCGACTCTGAGGTCTGGCCCGCGGCAGTACAGCCTATCGCGCGCGATCTGCCTCGTGGCGCGGCGACACCAGATTTGATGAGGAGCAAAGCGCACGTATAATATACTTTCAAGCTTATCGCAGTCATGCTTGTCCGACAGGCACAGGACGGAATCTCTGCGTGAACATGGGGGTTGATATTGTTATGAATTCTGCGGCAGATTTAAGCGTAAGCGATGCCGTGCCGCTGCGGGTGTGCATGGTGACTCCTTTTCCCCCGCGCGCCGACGGAATCGCAACCTACTCATCTGAGCTCATTAACGCAATGGAAAGTTTTGGTCACACGGTCTATGTGATAAGTCACACTGATGAGAACGTGGGCGGCCATGCAGCGCAGCCAAACGTGTTTGGGATTATTGATATTTCTAAGCCGGACTGGGAACGCATCATTTTTAGGCAGATAATGGATCTAAAACCAGACGTCGTACACATTCAACACGAGTACGGACTATACGCGAATGCGGGAGACTATGGGATAAGCATCATCGATTTACTCTTCCTACTTTTCGTCTCACGAGTTCCAACTGTGATCACGTATCACTCGGTCTACAGCACGCTAAGTCGCGAAGAGGCAATCTTTACTAGTTTGAGCCTCGACACCGTCGATGCAGGCATCGTACATGAGGAGTTCCAGAAGATCTTCTTGCCGGCGAACCTCGGTAGGATCCCGAACAACGTCTTCGTCATCCCACACGGAGCAAAGACTGCGATCGCGGAAGCGGTCCCCGACGCAAGCGAAGCCAAGCGGAAGTCCGGATACGAAGGCAAAAAAGTCGTTCTGTGTATCGGGTGGTGGGAACCAAACAAGCGGTTTGAAGACGTGATCACAATATGGCCCGAAGTGCTTGAAAAAGTCAAAAACGCCGTTCTGATCATCGCCGGAGACGCACGACCGGGGTCGCCCAGCGGCCTCTACTATAAGCCCAAGCTGCTCAAGGCCATTCGAGAATCTCCGGCCAAAGATCGCATACAGGTGATCACCGGTGCCTTTACGCCGAGAGAATACGACTCAATACTTAGTCTAGCCGACCTGGTGGTCCTGCCCTATGATCGCGCCTCGCAAAGCGGGAATCTAGCACACGCGTTTGCCCTAGGAAAGCCTGCGGTGGTGACGGCGGTTGAAGGCCTCAAGGCTGAAGTCGAAGCGAGTCAAGCAGGCGCTTCCGTGCCGCTCGGATCGCTAGAGGATCTAAAGGCTGCTTTGCTCTTGCTTCTCCAAGACAACGAACTGAGGGAGCTTTTCTCCACGCGAGCGCTTGAGTACGTTCAGAAAAAGATAGGCTGGTCAATCGTCGCAAGGAAACACATCCTTCTGTACGAAATTGCCATGCAGAAGGAAAGGATGAAAGTCACTCCTGCAGCAGGACTGGACGTAAGTCGCGGCTAGGGCCGTTGATCTTCAGGCTCGCGGCGTGACGACGAAGAAACAGTCGAAGCCGCGCAAAGCCTCGGAGTGCTGTTTCGCGCGGGCTGACGAAAGGTATATAGGCTCTAGTAATGTAATAAGGCGTAATCGCGCCGAACTGGATGCGCTGAGGTTTTATGCTAATTTCCCTTGATGATATCACGATAACGAGTTTTCCTAAGCTGTTTGACCAGATAATAGAAGACAAACAAAAGATCGGGTTGAAGCCTATCCAGAACAATCCACCAGATCTGCTGGAGCGAGCTAAGCTCTACGGCACTCAGTTTAAAAACGGATCGTGGAACTGGGCATCAAACATCTGGAACCGAAGCGCTGCAGGCAGCGTCGTAGTCGAGCGTGAAGAGGACATGCGGGTAGAGCACCGAATGTTGATGCTTCGCGTCCTGGAGCACATTCTTGATCAGCCGCTGATTCAGGCCGATGCAACGCTCGGGCAAACGGGCTCAAAAGGAGAAATGAAATGTCGGCTCTACTGCGACGCGCAATTCCCTGACGTCGCGTACCGCTGGCAAGCGGTTAATTTCCCAGGCGATCCGGATGCACAGCCTGACGCGCAGCTTTTTATGATCCCTCACTACCTTGAGAATCCCAACGTGCCCGGGAAAAATGAAATGCTGAAGGTCATCCGCTTTCCCTTCCACAACTACACCATCGTCGCTGCCTCGTCGTACATGGGTGAAGCGAAGAAAGGTTTCCTTTCGCACTGGATTTATGAAATCTATAAGAGAGGGGGGACAGGCGAGCACGCATCGCTCAAGGAGTTCACGGTCAAGCGCGTGGACGGCACAACCAAGAACATAGTAATGTCGGTGTGGGGACTGACGGGCAGCGGAAAATCCACTCACGGTCACTACGTCTATGATGAGAAGATCGCGCAGATCTACATAGACAAGTTCGGAATCAATCCACTCGAGTTTATCTCTAATCAACTCATTCGAAATGACGACGTTGTGGCCGTTTTCGAAGACTGTGTTGTCAGTCCGGAGCGCGGCTGCTGGACCAAGACGGAGGACGTTGACGTTACGCAGCACGCCATCTACAACGCCGGAACGTCACCGAACGCGCTTCATGAAAATACGGAATGGGACGAGCACGGGAACGTGAGTTTCCGTGGAGAAATACTGCAGTATCACGGAAAATTGAATCAAAACGCGCGGAGCATCATCTTCTTGGAGGACACCGGCTACTTCGACGGAAATGTCGACTCATCCAGACCGCTCAACATGGCCGTGTTCATCAGCCCCGGATATATCTCGGACTATGCCTGGGTGAAGCTGAACGATCCTGGGCTCGCTGCAAAGGTGCTTGCAGACGGCAGAACGATCGGCCACCCCGCGCAAGGTCGAGAAGGCGTCGGCGGCGAAAAGTATGAATCGAGGTATTGTCTGCCGTTCACGATGGGCGTCGGGAACGCCGCCCATATCCACCGATTCTATACGTTTATGAAGCAGAGGGCTAAAACCGACAATCCCATCGAATTGTATCTCATCAACACGACTGGACGCGTCGGCGCCCGGTATGTTTGGGTCGATACACACCTTGGAGATGAACCCATCTGGCTCGCAAAGACGCTTTTTGAAGAAGTGAACGGCAAAAAAAAGCCGGTGGGCGGCACCGGGCCTACCATCGAAGAGACGCAATTGTTCTTGATCCAGGCCGCGCGCGGTGCAGTTGACTATGAGCCACACCCGCTATGGGGCGACAAAATGCTTGTGCCAGCACGGGTGGAAGGGCTGCCACAAGAGCGCTTAAAGGAACTCGATCCGTTTACGTACAGGACCGCAGAAGAGATGGAGGCGCTACTCAGGCAGCAGATTGCACAAAGTAAGTACTACTTGAAAACCCAATGCTCGCGGCTTAACAAGCAGGTATTGAATGCAATGGACTTCTAGGCGACTCAAAAGACCTTTTGCGATCACCCAGCAGTAAGCGTACGCGCCATTATCATCGGATCTCACCTTGAAATTGTTAATCCTTTGGAACTCTCGCGCAAAAATGAGCGCGCCAGCCCAATCACTCGACGCTGAAAAATAGCTGTAGCCTCCATTTAGCATTTCTAAACTATCGCCAGCCTTTCTTCGACGTGCAGATCGAAGGACCTCAGGAAATCACACGTCAGTTTCAACTTTCAGAGTTGACGTTGAAGTGTGCAGATTCGATTTTTGAGTTACGCCCAATCACAAGCTTTATTGCTGGGTTGCGATATTTTAAAAAGAGTTTATGACTGATACAAAGTTGTGTAAATCTTGTGGAACGACCTTAGGTCGTTCAGCGCGTTTCTGCAGAGAATGCGGAGCCGCTTTGGCCGAAGAGCCTAACGTCGATCAGAGCGCACCGACCCCAAAGGAGCAGGTCAATGAAGGCATTGCCCTATACCAACAGGGTGACTATCAAGGCGCCTTAAGCAAGTTCGAGAAGGCGACGGAAGCCGATCCGACTCTCGCGGCGGCGTGGAGTGACAAAGGCTGTGCCTTAGGGCGTCTTGGCGAGCGCGACGCAGCTTTAGATGCTTTTAACAAGGCTCTCGAGATCGACCCAGACAATCGAGAAGCTCGCGAAGGCAAGGATCTGTGTTTGCGCATGCTTGGTTCTTCTCAAGAAGCAAGCTGAGAACCGGTCGACGGGGACTTTATATCGCACGACGTTAATCTGGGCTGAGCGAGCTTGGCGTTGGCTGCTACTATCTCGTTTGGGTATCTGGATAGCTGCTACGCTGTTATATTCCCAATGCACAGGCCGAACGTGGGTCGATAAAACCTCTGCTTAGTTTTGATCTCTGTCAGCTAGATTTCTGAAACAGATCTTCACGGCAGGCCTATTACTTTCTCTTATCTCAAGGGGTTGTTTCTTGGCACCTCGCGGATGGGGGGTCGCTCTTTTGTGATTGCTGGTTTCGGCGAAGTGAGTGTAATTCAAAAGGTTTACGATCTTCTAAAATCACTTTGAATAAGCGCTTCGCTTTGTCGAGAAAGCGGGTCGTTTGACGGGGCAGGCAGCAGTGAGGATCTTTGACAGCAAACCAGACATTGCAAAAATGCTCGCAACGGGCGACGTCGAAAACTTAGCGCACATCATAGAAAACGGCAGCCCATATTTCGACCACGATGAGAATACACGCGTAGAAGCTGTCGGCGCACTTGGCAGTTTAGCAGATCAAAGAGCGATTGATCCTCTGATTGGCGCTTTGCACGACGATGACGAGCGGGTACGCTTGAGCGCTGTTGCGGCTCTAAGTAAGCATCACGCGTTCCATCCGCTCGTCAGCGCACTGCACGTGAGGGATAGCGGCGTGCGTACAGCCGCCGCTGAAGTGCTTGGCGAACTCGCCAGCCCTCTCGCCGTTTTACCGCTCACAAAGGTTTTAGATGATGAGGACGCGCGTGTGCGAACCGCCTCTGTCGAGGCATTGGTAAAGCTTGGCGAATCGTCAACTGACCCCCTCATTCATGCACTAGGGGTGACAAATAACAAAGCCCGCAGAGCTGCTGCCGAAGCACTCGGCCAGCTCGGCGACCCCCGTGCGGTCCTTCCGCTCATCGCTGCGCTTAAGGATCATGACTGGCATGTCAGTTTAGCAGCAGCGTGTGCGCTTAAGCAGTTCAACGATCCGCGCTCTTTAGAGGCGTTCATAGAGGTGCTCGGAGGCGGAGAGACGGACGTCCGACGGGTTGCCGCTGAAGCCCTCGGCCAGCTCGGCAACCCTCGTGCCGTCGAGCCGCTTATCCGTGCGCTATACGCAGAAAACAGTGACGTTCGACGGGTTGCCGCTGGAGCCCTAGGCCAGCTCGGCAACTCGGGCGCGGTGCTCCCACTTGTCGAAGCGCTATCCGATAAATTCAAGAACGTCCGCGAGACTGCGGCTTGGGCACTCGGCCAGCTCTGCAACCCCCAAGCGGTAGAGCCCCTCATAAAGTGCCTCGAAGATCCCTACGACGACGTGCGCGAAGCTGCCGCTGGGGCACTTGGGCGCTTGGGCGACCTTCGTGCATGGAACCCTCTTACCGAAGCGCTGAAGGACGATAGTCAGCGCGTGGAAAAAGCCGCTGTTAAGGCTCTCGAGACTCTAGCCAGCAAATCCAAACACGCGATCACCATAGCTTGAGCCGGCCTCGAATCGGACGGCGCCGCTAACTTTTTTCAGGATTGGGGCCCTGAAAAGGCTGATCTCGGCGAACTGACACACAGAGCAATACTCAAGGGCCAGCCACTCATATTGGATGGCCGTAGCGCTTATAACTGCGGGGCTTTGAGGCCATTCTGAATCGGCGAGCATAGACGCCGCGCGACTCCCGCCCGCCACTAGTTCCGTCGCTTCTATCTTCTTTACCAGGACCGTACCGAAAGTCGTTTGGGTCCACTCCCGAGCGCATACCAAAAAGGCACATTCGCGCCTAGTTTGCACTCAATATGCGCCGGTTTGACAAGAGATAGAAGGCCGCTATCAGATACGCGAAGATGAGCGTGATTGCCGCGCCCAAAATGCCAATCAGTGGAATCAAGACCACGTCGAAACCGACGAGCACAATGAGCGCGATAACGCTGCTGAGGGTGTTCACTTTGGCTCCGCGCGTACCTTCTGAAGCCACGAGCCAGCTAAGAGCTTGATAAAAAAAGGCCATTGTTGCTGCAATGGCAAAAAAGAGCGCAATTTCCCAGCTGAACGGATACTGGCGCCCATAAAAAAAGAAGATTATCCACTCTAATAGGAGCACGGATGGCGCGATCGCGGCAGCAAGGTACGGCGTTGCCTTGCTTACGCGACGTAGA
>DASPOC010000050.1:0-17913 GCA_035626195.1 Bathyarchaeia archaeon
TATCTAGTCAATTTAGAGCGGGACGCCTGTGATGTTTCTGAGGCCTGCGCTAGGATGGTTTCCAGCTACTAGTCGGAACGCTACCTATTATAATTAACTGCGCGGGCGCGGAACGGTTGCAGCTCGTTGCACTGACTGGGAAGTTTGACTGATAGGGTTGTTACGCTACGAGTTGGACGGTATCGCGGCAACCAATTGAAAAGGTTTATGTGATAATCAGCAGCTTAATTGTAGGAGGACTCAATATGAGCGCGTATAAATGGGCCATTTTACTGATGGTCATATTCTCGCTGCTCGCATCGGCTTGCACCGTGACGAGTGCGCAAAGCCAAGGAGGCGTGGTAAAGATCATCTCGCCTCAAAAGAATGGCAATGCTGGGCCTACGGAGCGCGTGAGCGGTAAAGCTCAGCTTTCAAAGGGTTACTCGCTTTGGATCGTGCCGTACGATCCGACCGCAGGCAAGTACTATCCAGAAGCTCCCCCGGTCACGGTGCAGAGTGCGGCCTGGTCGACTCGTCTCTCGGTAGGTACCACATTTCGCGTCGGAAAGACGTTCCAGATTCACGCGGTCGTCGCCGATCAAAGTGCCAGTACTGCGCTGAGCAGTTACGCTGCGCAGCGAACGGGAATAACGAAACTGCCGCTAGGCGCGCAGGCCGTCGATTCCGTCACCGTAAAGCGCGTGGCAACAGATGCTGCGGGCGCACCATCTGCAAGCCCTTCGCCCAGCGGCGTTCCGCGCACGACTGCAGGGGCGAGTAATTCTACGGCAAACGTCACTCCAGCGAGTGCAGCTGCAAGTAGCCAAAACCCGCTTCCCGGTTTTGAAGTGTTGTACGCACTTGGTGCTCTTGCTGCCGTGTTTCTGTTATTACGCGTCACCCGTCGCAGCTAAGGTTCTGTAATCGCAATAGGCCAGTCTTGAAACGGTTGCTTCAGGACAGATCAACTGGAGGTGATCAATCTACGATTGTCACAGCGAATGCTACCGATGACCCTTCCATCGAAAAATAGTGGAGCAGCTTGCTGTGCCAACGAGTGCGAGAGTCCGAAGAGGATCAGCGTGTGCATCACTTGGGTTAGATATGCGTCAGCGCACTATCAAGCGTACTTAACGAAGCGCTGTCACTTCGCCGTGGGCGCGAGCTGCGGTTCCATCAGATGGGACAACGCAGCGCATCCCATCTGGATGCAGCACGTGATTAACGGCGCACGTAAGGCGATCAGAACACTCTAGGCATTCTGCGGCCTGCAATTCGTTTAAGCGTGCAACAAGGCGCCCATAATAGAGCGTCACGCGTTCAGCCATCATAGTTTTTTCCCCTCCTTGCAGAATACCGTACTTTTGGTATGTTTAAGCTTGCGTGATCACTTTTTTGTGTCACACCTCGAGGCGTCCGTGGGGCATGCCACTTGCACGTCCGCTGAGAGCCGTTGACCACCAAGAAACACATGTGTTGTGACTGGCCGTCGCTAGAGTGAAATGACGACGAGACATTTGAAAGGACCGATGAGCTGCGAAAAACGCGCACGCGCGTCTGAAAGGTTTACCGCGCAGGGCCGGGTGCACTCTGCGCTTAGCAGCTGAAGATGGGCAGCATCGATAACCGCGAGCGACTCGTCTTAGTCGCGACTGGCTTCAACCTACTGTTCGAGTACTCGCTTCGCGGCATTTACGGCTTTTTGCTACAATCGCTCCTGTTGCGATCTTATTCATTGCCTATGCCAAGTGCTTCAGGATTCGTGAAGCAAGTCTGACACTAGGACCTTCTCTCAGCGTGGCGGTAGGCGATGATGCTTGCACTTGACTGATTCGTTATCGCAGTTTTTCAAGTGAGTGGCGCTGTCACGACTCCGCAGGCGTAATGCTGGTTGGGGTGCTGCGAAGGGCGTTGACTTTGGTTTCCGTTCACTATCGTTTCATTGCTCGCTCGAACGCAATGAGCGCGGCTGACAACAGAACGATCCCGAAACCGAAGAGTATGAGGATGTCCCTTGAAATTGCGGATACGCCCACGCCGAGCACTACCACTTGTCGCAGCGCGCTAATCGCGTAGGTGAGCGGAAGGAACTGCGCAATGACCTGCATAAACTGTGGCATCTGCGATATCGGGAAGAAGACGCCGCTGAGGAACATCATGGGAAACGTGAGCGTCATCATGATCATCGTGGCGGTCTCCTCGGTACTCGTGAATGAGGTGATGAGAATGCCCAAGCCCACGAGGCTGAACACGCCTAGGAGCAAGATTCCCAGGATGAGCGCGATACTCCCTTGTACGACCACCCCAAAGAGAACGATCGAAAGCGTAAGGACCATGATCCCCTGCATCATACCGCGTGTTGTCTGGGCGATGACCTTTCCGCCCAGTATCGACATACGGTGCACCGGTGCGGCGAGCATGCCGTCGAGGGTTCCTACCTCCCGCTCGAAAGAAATGGCGTGAGGGAGGCCGGTCATAAGCGACATCATGACGACCATTCCCATGATGCCGGGCGCGACGAATTCAAAGTAGTTGGTTTGTCCTGGAACGATGCCAGTCGTCTGGACGTTGTATGGTGCTACCTGGGCTAACGAGTAGTTCAGCGGCGTTTTATACGTCTGATTCAGTCCGTACGTGGCCGTCTGTGTGCCCATTTGTTCAATGGCTTGCGTGAGCTCCGTCTGTATGAGAGATGCCGTCTGAGGGTTCGACTGATCATTGACAATGGTCACGTCTGCTTGCTTACCGGTTTTGAGGTTAGATGTGAAATTGCTTCCGATGATGATGCCGGCGCTCTGCTGGCCGTTTTGAATGTTCGATTTCACGTCGGCGGCGCTGCCTACCGTCGAGAGATCCATCATGCCGGTCTTGTTGTTCAGAGCCTCGAGCTGTGCGACGAATTTCGTGCTGAGGGACGCATTGCCCTGCACGGTGTCAAGGTTCGCAAGCGCAACGGGGACGTTAGACATGCCGTTATTTGAGGGGAAGATGAAGCCGACCATGCCCATCATGAAGAGGGGCATGAGGACGAGCATCACAAGACCCATACGATTCCTGCTGATATCTAACAAGTCTTTCCACGCGATCCACAGCGCATGACGAATATTACTTCTAGCTCCCATTGCACAGCCCCTACCGTATCCTCGATTGCACTCTCGCTCCCTGCCGAGAATGCCGTTCCTGTGTGGTTACTTTATCGGCGACCTGCTCTCTAACCTCGTGGCCCGTAAGATAAAGGAACACGTCTTCAAGTGTCGGCTCAACGTTGTGAATGCTACGAATCTGTCCTGCACCCGAGCGAACCGTATCAATGACGTTATCGCACGCCTCGTCGCCCGACGCGTGAACCCTGATGTGTGTCTCGTCTTCTACTGTGACTGTTTTCGTGCACGACATCGACTGAATGTTCGAGACAAGCATTGGCGTAATGTTTGGAACGTCGAGCTCAATGATGCTCGTATCGGCACCAGTGATCACTTTTTTCAGATTTGACGGCGTATCCAGCGCGACTATCTTCCCGTAATCAACGATGCTAATCCGGTCGCAAAGCGCGTCAGCTTCGGCCATTGCGTGCGTTGTTAAGATGACCGTTGTTCCAGCATCTTCGTTGATCCTGCGCGTAAAGTCGCGGATCTCGTTCGTGGATTGCGGATCAAGGCCAAGCGTTGGTTCATCCAAGAACAGGATCTCCGGCTCGTTGAGGAGAGCGCGGATCACATTGATGCGCTGCTTCATGCCGGTCGAAAACGTGCCGATCTGATGGTCTGCCCACTTTTCCATATTAACGACCTGGAGCAGTTCATCGATGCGTTCACGCAAGGCGTTTCGTGGGATATTGTAGAGCTCGCCGAACAAACGCAGGTTTTCATACGCTGTGAGCCGATCATACATGATCATTTTTTCGGACACGAGCCCGATGTGCTCGCGCACCTTATTACCCTGATGAGCAACGTCAAAGCCGGCAACGGTCGCCGATCCTTGAGTAGGGCTACTCAGGGTGCAGAGCATGCGAATCGTTGTCGTCTTGCCCGCGCCGTTTGGTCCCAAAAATCCAAATATCTCACCTTTTTTCACTTCAAAGGAGACGTGATCGACGGCGACGAAGTCGCGGAATTTCTTGACGAGGCCTGTGGCTCTGATTGCAATGCCGTCCAGGTCAGTAACTGCTGCTCCACCCGTGGACGTCGGCGTTTCGATAGCTTTTACTGCTGCTCCACCCGTGGACGTCGGCAAGAAGGGCAAGCCGTTGTGCAGTACGATCTTATTCCCTCCTTCTGTTTCCGGATTCGTCCCTTTCATCGCTTCAACGTTCTCAAACCATTTGACGCGGTCTTGTGTTTCGCTAGCTTTCATTATTGATCACGTTCGTATAAGACGCAGCTTGATATATCTAAAGATATACTTTAAGATATTTAGTTGTTTTGAAGGTTCCTAATTAGAAGTCCGCGTGCGCACCATCCAGAGCCTTGTATTTGGGTGCAAACCAATGCGTAAGTGTTGCGGAAACGTGTCATAGCTTTTTTTGAGTGTCATCGTTCGCCGTTTCGGTGTGGCGGTCCCCTCGCCCTTCCCGTGCGATAACCTCTTCGAGTGTCCCACCAAACATGTCTTGGATCGCCTGTAAGAACACGTCAGCTTTGACGAGAATGAACCCCCACGCACCCATCCTGGTGCCGCCCATTACGAGAAATCGGTCTCCTGTTTCAATCCCAAACTTCTTCCTTAGTTCAGCTGGAATTACCACTTGACCTTTCTCGCCAATGATGGTGTCCCCATAGTACTTCATTCTTTGAAACATCGGACCGGCCACAATCTTCCCTCCATGAATGCACGTAATCGTGCGAATCCTACTAATCCTACTTATCTTACTTAACCTATATAATTATTCTTGTTGGCGGCAGTTCTTGTTTTTGCAGCTACTACGTCTTAAAATCTCGATCGCTTTCAACGCTGGCCCGGGTGCAAGGTGTTGAGGAAATTCGCAGCTCCTTAGTGGTGCTCATCAGCATCCATCACCTTCGGTTTGAGCAGCATTTTCTTGGCGTCGATATTGCGTACTGGGTCGTTCGCCAACCGGTTCGCTGCAACGCGTTTTTCATTACCGTGTGGCTTCTATCGTAAAAAGGCTTAGCTGAGGAGATACCACATTGGAATGACGTAACACGATTGCGAATTTCGTATGTAGCCGCTTCAATAGGGATGCGTCCGCACACCGAGACGGGGCCGCTATATCCTCTTCGTGGTTCCTCAACCACTGCAATCGAGCACTCCAATTCGGGATCTGAGGGCTTTTTTGTGTCTTTATCAAAAGCGACAAGGCGGCCCGAGTTCTAGTTTGCCGCTTCTTCGAGGGCTCGCGTGGCTCCTGGATCATTTGATCGTGACGCTAGTTTCCGAATACCCCCCGAGGCACATGCCTCCCTGCGAGCGCAACTCGCGAACGTCAGCGATGATGAGGTGGTCCGTCAAGCTCTTCAGCACGAGCGAGATAAGGCGCGCGACCCGCAGTTTTTGTGCCGTTGCAATGCACCGTTTCGTGAGTCCCATCGCAAAAGGACTTGCCGACATCTTCGATTTAGGCCTGCTTGATCAAAGCGTACGCGACGCTGAGGAGCTGCATGATGAACACGATCGGTAGTTTGACTACGCCTTTCCACGTGGCCGGGGGAGGCGGCGTGCCGGCGATTCTAGTGATTTTTCCATCGGCGCGCTTCGCCGCACGGGTCACCACAACACTTACGACGATGCCGAGGATGGCCCCCCCGACGACGTCGGTTACGTAGTGGAGGCCGAGGTAGACTCTGCTGAAGGCGACAACCAGGGCCCATGCGAACAGCCCGACACTGAACTTTCGGTGATAGGACGAAAGCGTCGCCGCGAAGGCAAAGGCGTTCATAGTGTGAGCACTTGGAAACGCGGGCTCGGCTTCCGGGGCGACGCCCAAATCGCTCGGCCGCGGACGTGCAATGGCGTATTTCAGTCCGTATGCGACCACATTCGCGAGTATGAAGACGAGTGCGAAGACGAGCGCTTCTTTGCGGGCACCGGCGAGATAGAGAGCGATCGTGATGAGCACCATGAAGGTGATACTGCCCGTGAACGTGACCCACCAAAATAGTGTATTGAGAAGGCCGCCGTCATTGAGTCCTCGGATGAAATGCGTGGCAATGTAGTCGAACCCGCCGAGATACGCAGACGCCATAGGTGAATGGATGGGCGCCAAAAAAAGGAGCATCGTTGCAAAATGCATAACATGCGGCATATAGTTTATGTAGCGCTCCACGCGAGATCATCGGGTACTTTCTTGTGGCTCAGATAAGAATCGGCGAGGCCAAAAAGCACCTCGTGATGCGGAAGATAGGGTGGATCATGAAAAAGGAGTTCGAGGTTGAGTACTGCAGAACAAGTTCAAAACCTTGAAGATGACGAAAATGTCTGGAAAAAATGTTAGCGCAGACGGCGTCACAGTCATTTAGCGTGTAGACGATCTCCGGCTTGCAGCACAGTTGAGACGAAGTGCAACTTGCGGGATTTTTCTCGCCTAACAGTCAAGGTATTTAGAGTCGTTTTGCAATCTCAGGCCAGTCTTTTCCTTTCGTGAGGAAGCTCCCTTCCACGTTTGCCTCCATTTCGAGGAACCTCTTGAACGGCACGCTAAAGGACAGAACATTCTTATCGAGGTACTTGCGTGCGGTAATATCGGTGAGGCCGATGACGGCCTTTGGCCTTTCGGCGCGCGCCTGATCGAGCACTTGCATCACGAGGCTTCCGCACCCCGAACCGAACAGCGTGGAGACGTTATCGTTGGTCGGTCTGTCGAAGTTCGCCAGGGTCGCGAGGGCGGACAGCTGGTCGGCGTTCGCAACGAAGATGACGATTGCAATCTCGGCGATTTCGCCGTCGGTGACCTCGCTGAGCGGTTTTATCACCACATAGCGGGACGGCAGGGTGATATTGGGGAGGTTCGCAATGAACTCCCGCACGAGCTCAGGGGTCTTTTTTCGGTATTCGCCCTCAAACTGCCCTTCCTTTCCGGTTGACAGGAAGTAATCGATATAACCCAGCTGATAGGGGCCAAAGCAGAGCCCTGCCTGCCCGCCCGGGCAAAAGACGGTCTCTTTTTCGAGCACCGCGGTGCGTCCGTTCAAGGCGGCGACAAACAACGGAATGACGCAGCGGTTTTTTTGTCCGCCCTCTTCTGTGTACTCCAACGCGTTTTCGGGTTTGTTATCGGTCAACAGAATGGCGACCGGCCCGCGGTGCAGTCTGATGGCATCAGCGATTTTACTGTGCATGTATGCTCACTCAAAAATCTTGTTGCTTTCCAGACGTATATGCTTTTCACGCGAATTTGTTGACACGTGTAGCCCAGGATGCAGTGGGCTATGTTGACAACAAATCAAGCTTTCGTTCCTTGGCGCAGCAATCGTGTGCCCCCTCACTCCTTGGAGATAGACGAGAGCCAGGCATGGATGTCATCGATAAGTCGTCGACTTTCCATCTGCGCGGGTCTGATGTAATTGATGTGCCACGTGCGATCGAACGCGTTTCTGATGTCACTTTGCGTAACCCGCCGCGGACCGTATGAGCCCGGTTCCAATTCGCTGAAACAAAGCATGAAATAGGTCCCGTGGCGGTGAAGAACGCTTGCAAGACTAGAGACAAACTGGGGACGTTCTTCGTCGTTCAACACGTGAAACAATCCTGAATCGATGACGGTGTCGAATGTCGTTCCCAAGGTGCGCAGTTCCAGCGCGTTCCGAGTGAGAAACGTTACGTCGAGCTTGCGTTCCGTCGCTTTATAGCGTGCTTTCTCGATCGCGCTAGGCGTGAAATCAACGCCCCACACGTCATGCCCTTTAGCAGCAAGAAATAGCGCGTTCTCTCCCGTCCCGCATCCAACGTCAAGGACGGATCCCACGATTTCGCCTGCCTCCTCGAGCTGCACGAATTCCTTCTGCGGACGGCCGATGTCCCACGGCGGTGCATCATTGTAGACGGAGCTAAAGTCGACCATGCAAGTCATGGGTAGCAGACGCAGTATATAAGGTGCGTCAGTCGGGTGCGTTTCCCGCACATCTGAAACGTTAATAAGAGCCGAGAACATAACGCACACAATCGAGGTATTTTGGATGAAGATACTTGGAATAAGCGGCAGTCCCCGAAGCAAGAACAGCCGCACGATGAAACTCGTACAGGCTGTTCTTGACGGGGCACGAACGGAGGGAGCAGAGATAGAACTGGTCGACATCTGCGCGTTAGACATCAACTATTGTATTGGCTGCCAGGTGTGTTTCGAAACAGGAGAGTGCGTTCAAACAGATGACCTAACGGAATTGGTGGACAAGATGCTCAGCGCCGACGGCATCGTGCTCGGGTCGCCAGTGTACATCAACGGCGTGACCGCCCAACTTAAGACGATGATCGATCGCCTTGCCGATGCCATTCATTGTCAGCTCCTTTCGGGTAAATATGGCTGTGCCGTGACCACGACCGGTAGTTCCGGTGATGCCGCCGTGCTTGGCTACATGAACTATTTCCTGAATGAACTAGGCGTCCTGACGGTCGGGGAGGTCGGCGTCGCTCTTGGCAGGAATCCCGCGGCGCTTGACGCTGCTATTAACGAGGCTTCCAAGCTTGGAACGACGCTCGCAGAATCGATCCAAACAAAGCGCGCATATCCAGCGCAGGAGAAGGAGATCGCAGATAGAAGAGCGTTTTTCGCGCGGCTAATCGAGGCAAACAAGGAGGACTGGGCACATCAGTATGAATATTGGATGGAGAAGGGTTGGATGTGAATGCCCGTAAGACCAAGAGCACGCTGAGCGGCCAATGCTTGCGTTTTATGACCTTCATTTCCAGAAAAAGTTTAAGTTGATCAAGGATATATGGGATACAAATAAGTGATATCCATGACGAAAAAAGCGGAATTATACTCGAGGAGAAGAGAGATGTATCGCTTGTACATCTCTAAGTTGAACATGTCAGACATCCTCGAGAAGCTTTCTGCCAAGTATCGCGTATCCAAACGGGCGCTGTGTGCGGACTGGCAGAAGCGGACCCAGTGGGTATACGACGTCTTTGACCTCGAGCCAGCTCGTGCGTCGTGATTCGTAAAATGCCGCTGTGGCGCAACAGTGCGCGGTCTGCGGTTATATTCTTTTAGGTTGTGTTGTGGGAGCTGCAGGTTAGCGTGACGCAATTGCGCGTACATTTTTGCTAAGCGTTGACACGCCCGTTTTTTCTAGGCGCTGTCTTTTTTTGAGTAAGTCGAACACTTGTATCCATTGACGTCGGCGGCACGCGAGGGTCATCGACTGCGACGCGCATTCGGACGCTTGCTTAGCGAAGCGGCGTTGACGTTGAAAAACTATCGAGGTCGAATAAAAACAAAATGGTCACGAAGGTAGTTGGAAACTAGTTTCACACGCATCAAAGATAAGCTAGGTCGTCAATATTGTTGCGGGGCTGCGGAAGCACCATCATTCACGATACAGAATTGGGGTGAGTCCAAGAGCCCTCTGCCGAGGCCACTCACGTGGCTTCAGGTGCAGGTGGGGGATAGGGTGAGACTACAAAAAACGCACGATGGCAGTCACCGTTCTCGTTCTGCTGATAGCGTCAGTGGCGTTCGCGGGAGCGGTCTATGCATAGACGACGGATACAACCACGGCCGCCACGTCAACGACTTCAAACAGCACGAGCAGCACAAGTGGCCCCCTCGGGCCGTTGCTCGGTACGCCAAATCAGAACGCGGATCTCAACAGCGTCTGCCACAACAAAGCAGTGCGGCACGAGCTGACGACGTGGCATCAGTAACTTCCCACCGACCAGTGCAAGAACGCCCTGCAGAACTATCTCAAACAGGCGTTGCCACGCTGGTACAATCAGTTGCCACAGGACCAGCAGAGCACGCTGCAGAATACAGTGAACCAGAAAAGCTAAGCGCAGTAGAGAAAACAAGAGGCGAGGGGCGTCAGTGCCATACTTCCCCCCTTGAACTCTATAGGTCCCCTTGCCTCTTCTCACTTTATTCCCCTCTTTTCAATTGTAATGCATGGAGGCCATGAAATGCTGCAAAGGGCAGCCGCGACGAAAAAATTGCCTCTAATCGAAGAGAAGGGAAATGTGTCGTCTCTGGATCGCTGAACTGAATATATCGGGGATTATTGGCACGCTCTCGGTGAAATACCACGTATCGAAGCGGAAGCTGTGGGAGGATTAGCAGAAGCGGACCTAGTGGGTATACGACGACTTTGACCTCGAGCCGGCTCAGGCGCTGCGGCCGTCGAGATATGCGACTGCCAAAATAGGCACGAACCGAGTTGGAAATCAGTTTCACACACATAGAAGATAAGCTAGATAATCGATTGGATTGTAGGGCTGTGGGCGCGTCCCATCATCCACGATGACGAGGCGATTCCAAGACGCCATGCCAAGGCCACTCACGTGGCTTTCGGCGCAGAAGAAGGGATAGAGGTGAGAATCGACGAAGAAACGCACGATAGCATTCACCGCTACCGTCGTGTTGATGTGTCAGCGGCGTTTGCTGGGGCGGCGCCCGTGGGACAAGAAGGAAGAAAGCGACCTTAACAGAACGGAGTAAATACAGCGCAAGTCAAACCGCAATGGCCATAGACGAACGCGCGGTCTCAAAGTGGCGTAAGGCGAGAAAAGGCAACGGCGTGGTGCGCATTTGTTCGGAAGAAATGGTACCTCTTTGTGAAGAATGAACCAGCTGCTGCACGTGGGCCTCGCCTTCTTTACACAACACCTCGGTAATACTTGACTTGTAAAGCGCCACTGGACAAATGCGTGTCCGCAGCTGGCCATTGGCTTGCGTTTTCTGAACTATCTGATCGATCTGTGCACAAATGTCTTTTAGCGCGAGTGGCTCCACGTCAATCACGCGAATAAACAAGAACGCATACAGTCCCGCAGGAAGAAATTACAATGATTATGCGGCGCCTGGTATTTTTCTCTATGATTGTCGCAGCCGTGTTGTGCTTTTCAGTGGTCGGGCTGGCCGCAATCCACCCAGCAGCGGCTACCGCTGTCAATACGTCGGCGCCTGCGTCCGGGGAGAGTGGGCAACCCACGCCGTACGAGATGTCATCAAACACTCCGTCAGCTCAGACGCAACCCACATCGACAATAGCTGATCTGCAGTCACAAACGCTTACGATTCCGTTAGTGCCTTCTCAACTCATCGTTGCGAATCAAACGGTTTCAGAACCTACGTCATCGAGCACGTCAGCGACGGTCGGGGCAAGTCAAGCTGGAGGGGCAGCCAGTGTCGAACCCACTGCTGACACGGCGGCGGGCAATGCTGCTAACCCTGCGGAGGTCGTCACCACAAACGTGACGCAGCCGGCAGCTGACAACGGGTCGCTTGCGCCAATCCCGGTTTCAGCAGGAGGTGGTGGAAGTGGACTCATCTTGGTGATCTCGCTGAGTTATGGAACAGCAATCGTTGTCCTTGCCTTAATGCGCTACTGGTCGTTTTCCTTTGATGAGGCGGCAGAGTCACCTCCTGATCTCATCGCCGAGGACGTGGTCTATGTGCGGGGGTCAGCCTATTCAACGCTTGAGAGCACCCTTTATGGCTACATTCCGAAAGGGCCATGACGGTGACAAGACCAAGCTTTTTTAAGTCTTAACGATGATCCGTGAGCGCCAGCTGCATCCGACTGCGTCTCCATACGGCAAAACACTTGTCCTGAAGCTCGTTTAAAGGTACAAGGAGTTCTCGTCAAATGCGTGCATAATGCCTTGTTGGCATCACACGCGATAGTTGGTTGGAGGTTATTCGCCGCGGGCTGTCCCCCCGTAAAGCCAAACAGCAGCTCAGCGCGCCTTCGGCGACGCCGCATGGATTCAACACAGCGATCCGCTGTTTCAGAATTAGGTCATTCATGAGGCCACAGTCCGCCCACAGGCCGACACCCACCCACGCCGACGGCGAGCCCCGCCGCGACGTCCTTTTTTGAAGACTGGTGAACGAATACCACCAGTCGTGGCCTTTGCCATATACGCTTAGCGACTGAAGATCAAAAAATGGAAGGGCTCGACTAAGCCACAAATGGGCACGCATCGAGTTGGAAACTAGTTTCGCACACATAAAAGATAAGCTAGATAATCGATTAGGTTGTAGGGCTGTGGACGCGCCCCATCATCCGCGATGACGAGGCGATTCCAAGACGCCATGCCAAGGCCACTCACGTGGCTTCCGGCGCAGAAGATGGGATAGAGGTGAGAATCCACGAAGAAACGCACGATAGCAGTCACTGCTACCGTTGTGTTGATGTGTCAGCGGCGTTTGTTGGGGGCGGTCTATACACAGACGACGATTGCGACGACTTCCACCACGACAACAACGAGTGCGAGTAACACGAGGAGCACAAGTTGACCTCTCGAGCCGGTCCTCGGACCGCGGACCGCTGCTCGGACAGACTCAGAATAAGGATCTGACCAGCCACAACAGAGAAGTGAGGCACGAGCGTGTAATCTGGTACAAGCAACTGCCCACTTACCAGAAAGAACGCTCTGCTCAACGACCTGAAACAGGCGCACTCCAACTGGTATGCTCAGTTGCCTCGGGACCAGAAGGACAAACTGCTGAGCACGTCTTAACCGGATAAAAGGTAGTACGTATATGAAAATGAAAACGAGGATAATAAGTTTATCAATTTTAGCAATCCTGACCCTATGTCTGCTAAATGTCGCAGCAGCATCGGCGACTACCCCTACAGCCGGGCCTCACAGTACGATTGTAACGGTTGTGAATACAGATTCAAAGGTCAAGCTGGTGGGTACTTCTCTCTCAATACACGCTTCTCCTAGTAGTAATGTAAATAGCGGTGGCACTGTTTATTTTTCAGGACATCTCACTGCAACAAACGGCGGGGGAATCGGCGGCCAGCATGGAACTCTCACGGCCAACGGACAACAAATGTGGAGTTTCCAAACCGCTTCAGATGGCTCTTGGGGTCCACTGGGGATTACATTTTACGGGCCAGGTACTACTAGAAATGTCGCGGTTAACTGCGATGGACTGCAGGCCGTATTGGAGATACATGTATCCTAACACAAGTATCGTAACTGGCCCCCGCCGCCGCCAACGGGACTGGCGCTGATCGAGTCTGTACTATACTGGGCAACTGGCTAAAAACGGGAGCACCTACGATTACTACATCATAGTCTGTAAAGATCCTGCAACCGCCTCGTCTTTGCTTCGCTTCAAGGAGCGTGCAACGGGCAAAGGTTATTATCGGATGTAAAAGATTGGTGATTGTGGCAGGACTATAACGTTATGAAATGGCATCGCGCAGTACCTATTTTCTGCGGCCTTATACTGTTGTCGGTTGCGGTCGCAGGATGCACAGCTAGTCTAAACCCGCCCTATGTTCAATTTAGCCCTTCCCAATCCCCGACAGGAACCCCCGCAGGAATCAACGCGCAGGGGACCACTAACGGCACAGCGCATTTGCTCGCCGTGGAGCTATTGAGCAACAACAGCTACGCGGGGGCCGTGTCTAACCTCATCGTATATACGCAACCAGGAACGGGGTACGTCTTTGTTCAGACCCAGCCGGCGACGGGCGTCGATTTTCAAGAGACCGCGAATACTGCAGTAGCTGTTGCATCTGAGCGCGCTAACATTAATCCAAATCAACGAGATTTTGAATTCGTCTTACGCGTGCCTAATGGTGTGGACGAGGTAGATGGGCCAAGCGCCGGTCTTCCCATGACAATCGCGGCATACTCGGCGATAACCAAGAAGCCGGCCAATGAGTACGTGTACAGCACCGGTACCATTGACAGCGGCGGAAATGTAGGCGATGTCGGTGGCGTTTATTATAAGGCAGGGGCGGCAGCACAAAGTGGCGCTCGGGTCATCCTCGTCCCCTACGGTCAAACAGTCGTAAGCATTACTTCTCCGCTCGAAGCAAACCCGACAACGGGGCTCGTAAACTTACAATGGCAGCTGCGTCACGATGGTTATAACGTGACCGTCGTGGGGGTACGAAACGTCGAACAAGCGTTACCTTACTACTTCAGTTGAAGTGGTTGGCGCGCCCGCGAAGCAATCGAGATAAACAAGAAATGGAACCCTTATACAAGCACCGTCTAGAGTTACTGATTACTTTGCTCGTCGTCGGAATCGTGGCGGGAGCTGCCATCGTCGTCATCGGAGCGGAGAATGCCCTACCAGGAACTAGCAATGGTTACATCAGTGTTGTAAATCCGCCACAGAGGTCACAATCGCCAGAGCAACAGGCCCAGCGCCACGTGCACTATGAAGCGCGCGTGAAAAGTCTCCTTGCGATCGCACTCAAGGACGAACGCGTGCAGGCGTTGCTCGCGGGAAAGAACTACACTGTCGTGGGAATCGTATTTCCCAGGCCGCCCCCCCCTCTACCCGGTGCGGCCGCGGGCACCACGGCCCGCTCCAACACTTCATCGCCGTTGCTGTCGCCCAGTGCGCCCCCCCATTCGCCCAGTGCGCCCCCCCATTCGCCCGGTGCGCGCCCCATCGAGAACGCTTCTCTGGTGTTGCGAGTCGAGGGCAAGTTTTACCAGATCGACATTGATATACTGCATGAGAAGGTAACCTCTGTGGCGCAGCGCAACTGCTACGGTCCGGCGTGCAATGGCTAACCTTATGCTGCACGACGCGAGGCACAGCTATGGTAAGGGGAAGATTTCAAGGAAAGACGCTCTTTGCGGCGGGAAGATTTCAAGGAAAGACGCTCTTTGCGGCAGCTGTTTTTGTCGCCTCAGTACTCGTGCTCGCGCTCAAGCTGCTCAATCCTACGCCGGTGCAGATCCTCGTTGAGGGCAATACTGCCATTACGGCTCAGGTTCCTGGGCTATTCACCTACGCCGATGTGTTCGTAATCGCTGTTGCGCTCGTTCTTATGAGCGTGAGCGGCACGTACATCTTGTTGCAAGACTCAACCCCTGCGGCTGCTGCGCCGGCGGCTGCTGCGCCTGCCTCCGCCGGGGACATTATCGCGGCTGCTGCGCCTGCGTCAGCTGGGGACATCATCCTCGAAGAACGGCGGCAGCGGTGGGAAGGGGTTGCGAAAACGCTTAAAGACGATGAGCAGACGCTCTTCAAAGCGATTATCGACGAGGGAATCGTTCACCAGAGCGAACTGGTCGAAAAGACCGGCCTTCCGAAATCCAACGTCAGCAGAGCGCTCTACGGGTTGGAAAGCAAGGGTCTCATCGAGCGCAGGCGGCGCGGGATGGGCAATGTGATATTGCTTAAGTAACAGCTCACACAGATTTTTTGACGGTCGGCAGCTGCCCCCCCATGGTGCGTGGTTTCCTGCGCTAACTGGAGCGGAGTGCGGGTAGAAACGTTGCCAGGAGCTCTTTTTCGCTAAAAACTCACAACTTGCAGGTAGCTCGACATTGCGACCGTAGCTCGGTCTTGAGCGTAAGAGCGTGCCCACTTACGGCTTGCCATCATCCCGCGCCGCTTCGCGCAATAGTGGCCTTTTTTTCCAGAATTGAGGGAAGAACATTAGGACGGAGCCCTTGTATAAAAGAGAACGTTCGCCGTTTTCTGTAATCTTTAAACACAAGATTGCCTTTTCCGAAGGTGCAGCTAGTTACAACTTGTACGACGTCGACGCTACAGCTATCATCTTCGACTATAGCTACTAATTCCTCGTCGACTGACTTATCGGAGGAAGCTCGAGCGTTGCTATCTTTGCAGCGTGGTATCCGATTACTGTTCCAGGACAAACGTGCCCGTGGAACATCGTCACGTCTCGAAAAGAGGTTTGCTTTGTGATTCCCATCTTACTCACCTTCGTTCTAAAACCCACGATTGGCATAGTTGTATCTGCCGTCAGTATTCATAAATTCGTGCTAAGGTTTTTGTTTCGAAATGCTTCCAGAAAGCTCATGTCTGCTTCAAGCTAACCAACCTTCGTGACGATATGCTAGCCTGCTTGCGCGTCAGAAAACGACGAAAAGCTGGTTAGGACGAACTTGAGCGGCTTATTGGACTGTAATGCTCGATATGTACTGCGCTAGGCGTTTACCGCTGAAGCGCAAAAATAAGGGAAAAATCTCATGGAATCGGAAATGCATGAATTGAGACAGAGAAGGTGGAACTCTGAGCGTGAATGAAGCCGATGTAAGCTCGATAGCATACTTGGTCTTCACTTCGGCGACTGTCCGAATCGCTGGGGCGAGATTGCTGATTTAGCGCGCGATTTGCTTAAGACGCTGCGCGAGAATCATTTTGAGTGCGTAGCTTCAGGCTTGCTAGGTTCTCGAAGCCATTCGCCAACTATGCGCTATATTACGAGACGTTGGGGCTATGGCAAAGCTTCGGTGTAAACGCGGGTGCCGCGCCAACGGCGGGCCACCGCAGTGCAAGATCAGGAACTGTTGCGAGGGGCACGACCTTCAAAGGCGCTGGCAATGCACCGATTTTGAGACCTTTGAGAAGCTCAATTCTCTCACGGCGACGCACGGAGATGCTCACACGAAGAACTTGAGGGCGATCAACAAGCGTGGGGTTGATTCGCTCTTCAAGGGAAAGAGATACTGATGAGGTTGATTCGCTCAGCGATCTTGGTGTCTTAGGTAATCACGCCGGGGTACTTTAAGTGTTTTCGCGGACATACAAAGGGGGTGAAGCGCTCCTTTTTTTGCGTTCATAGCATATGCTTTGGAGGCGAGAACCGAGTCGTTCAGAAGGGGGGATGCCGTTGTTCGGTAGTTGTCCTGGGACGTCGCACCTACGAACGCCCACACTGACGATCAAGAAGTGCCCGCGATGTGGCGAGGATGTTGAAGTTTTTTCGTCAGACGTTAAGGTCAAATGTAGCAAGTGCGGGCTCACGGTGTTTAACGACATGAACCTGTGCATTCACTGGTGCGCCTACGCAAAAGAGTGCGTTGGCCCTGAACTCTACGAGCAGTTAACAAAGGGCAATAAGGAGCAAGCTAAGTCGCCGTAGCGCTTTAAGCAGCAGAAAAGCAGCTCGCGCGACTTTTCAAGCTGAAACCTTATATCTACGAAAGCTAACAGTTGTTGGCGACTAGACTTAGACACCAACGCATTGTTTGCTGGGGATTACGCAGTGAATGAACGCAGCGATACACGACCGGAGCGCTTCGAAATAGAGCCTGGCCTCCTCAGCGCTTTTTCTGATGCCGCCGTACTCATGGATGTACAAGGCATCATCCTTGCCGTTAATGAAGCAGCTGTCGAGCGGTTCGGCACTAACGCGGCCCGACTTGTCGGCGCTTCCGCGTACGATATTCTTCCCGTCGGGACAGCGCAGGCGCGCCAGAGATGGGTGCCTGAGGTCGTCGCCTCAGGTGCCCCCATGCACGTGGAGGAATGGTACGAAGGGCGACGTTTTCGAATATCCCTCTATCCTCTTGCCAAAATGAACAGCTTGGTCACGCACGTGCTCCTGCTTGATCATGCTGTGGTGGAAGAGCAAGACGTCATTGACGAGCAGCAACGCTTAGCGGTGCTTGACTCCGCAACCGACGCGATCGTCATTTTTGATCTCGATGGGCACATAAAGTACTGGAATAAGGGTGCTGAACAGCAATACGGGTGGAAGCCAGACGACGTTCGCGGGGCGATAATCCATACCCTGCTCCACACTGTCTTCCCGTCCTCGGTTGAGACTATCACTGGTCAGCTTTTACGTGCTGGAACGTGGAAGGGCGAATTACGACATACAACTCGCGCAGGCACCGCCATTACGGTCATGAGTCACTGGACGATGCAGTACGGTGCACGGAATGTGCCGGTCGCGGTCCTCGAGACTGCGCGGGACATCACCGAACGGAAGCAGACAGAACGCGCGTTGCAGGAGGCGCACGAGAAGGTGCAATTACTCAACGAACAGTTACAATCGACAAACGAAGAACTCAAACGCTACT
>DASPOC010000051.1:0-20312 GCA_035626195.1 Bathyarchaeia archaeon
GTCGCCCCTCCGTTTCGCACGCATCTTGAATCCGTGCCCACATCTGTGCGGACGTGCCAGGGTACGTGTTATCTATAAGAGCGGTGCGCTCCTCACCGAAGATGAAATACGCATTGTACGTCGTGCCGTGCAGCGTATATCCGTGGTATGCGCGTAACTCCCAGTCTAACACGCCTACCCAGTACACGCCGTCAGCAATTTGAACAGCATCAGCTTTCATGTTTTCACCTGCTGTATTAACATGAAATGCTCCGTTATTAGTGCTTCGCTGCGCGTTTTCGAATCAGTGCTACTAAGTCGCGCGTAAAAGCATGTTTTTTTATATTGCGAGCCAATACTGTTGACAGCATATCTTGCTGTCTAAGATATTTAAAGTGTGATAGCAAGCGAATTTTTATCGATTTGAAGGTGCTGGGCATGGGAGCCACTATAATCGTCGGCGGGTTCTTTGGAGACGAAGGAAAAGGTAAAATCGTCGCGCACGTCGCTTTTGCAGACAAACCCGCGATTATAGCCCGCGGCGGAATTGGCCCCAACGCAGGCCACACGATAGAGGTAAGTGGACGAAAGTTCGGTGTGCGTATGATACCATCGGGCTTCGTGTATCCGGATGCGCGACTGCTCATCGGCGCGGGCGTGCTTGTTGATCCACGAGTGCTCCTTAGCGAAGCGGGGGTACTCAATGTGACAGAGCGAGTTGGTGTGGATTATCGCTGCGCGATAATCGAAACAAAACATATCGAAACCGATAAGCAGGATCCGTACCTTTCACAAACGATTGGGTCAACCGGAACTGGCTGTGGTCCGGCTGCAGCTGATCGAGCAAAAAGGACGACGGCACAAGCACGTGAGGTGGCAGAACTCTCGCCTTTTTTGACGGATGCAGCGGCGGAGGTAAACAAGGCGCTTGTGGCCGCGAAAAACGTGATTTTAGAGGGTTCGCAGGGATTTGGCATCTCTTTATTCTACGGGACGTTCCCCTATGTCACCTCAAAGGACACGACCGCTTCTCAAATTGCTGCCGATGTCGGCGTCGGACCGACGCGTATAAGTGAGACGATCGTGGTCTTCAAGACATTTCCGACACGCGTCGGAGCGGGGCCATTTGACACACAAATGAGCAAAGACGAGGCAAAAAAGCTACACATTGAGGAGTTTGGTACCGTTACCGGGCGGCAACGGCGCATCGGTTGGTGGGACCCCGCCATGGCAAAATACTCTGCAATGGTAAACGGCGCCACACAGGTGGCGATAACAGGGCTGGACAAGCTTGATCCGTCCGTTAAGGGAGCGAACCAGTACGATGAGTTGTCCGCAAAGGTAAAGACGTTCCTGCGCGAAGCTGAAATGGCAGTAGGCGTTCCATTTACACTGCTTTCAACTGGACCAGAGCTAACCGAGATAGTTGATTTACGAGAGGAGAAACTCGAACGCGCGTGATTATGGGCGGCGCATGGATAGGCGGCTGAAATGAAACGGGAGTTACTCAAAATATTGTGCTGTCCTGTCTGCAAAGGCCCGCTCGCGCTAAAGGTCGAGAGCGAAGAGGCAGGGGAGATTATTAACGGCACGCTCTATTGTAAGGCTTGCAGCGTGTACTATCCAATAGATGAGCGAATTCCTAACTTACTTCCGCCTGAAATGAGGTGAATTGTGCAGAGCGTATATATTAACCGGAAGGGACAGCAATCTATCGAAATCGAGGAACCACTAATTCGGCTTCCGCTCAGGCCAGGCGGCAAGGCGACTCTCGATATCGATGTGGTCAATTACGAAGCTCCGACACATGTTTACCTTTCATCGAGTGGCGCGATCAAAGACAAAGTAACTTTCAACCGCAACAACCCGTACGTCGATGGCGAAGAACTCCTTACCATGAGCGTCGCAAATCCCCCAGGTCAGCAGGAGCTTTATGAGGGTGAGGTGAGCATATCAACTGGGTACGGTTCACGGGAGGGAAGCTTCATTCTGCAAATCGGACAACTCGAAGACGAGCCGCCGCCTGATGCTATTGAGGTCGACGACGCCCTCTCGCGCATGGATTATCGAAGTAGTGCGCACTCCACTAGGGTTTGGCACCCTTCAGTGCAGTTTCGGTGGCCGCATCCTCGTGTAGACGCAGCGAGAATCAGAAGGATGAGGAATCTTCCTTACATTCTCCTTGCGATCGGCGTGATCATTGCGCTGATACTGCTGGCTGCAGGCGGCATCAGTTACGGTGTGGCGATCCTTGGCTTTATCGTCATCGTCGTTTTGGCGTACTACACGTGGAGATTATTGGACTGAAAGGGCGCGAGCATAGGTCACGTTGCTTTGCACCCGCTGCGCGTGCAGTTATTATGTTATTTGCGGTTGTTGCGAAAAGCATTCTGAAATCAGGCTACGCCCTAGTCTTGAGTATAAATAGCTTTTCGCCAGCATATTAGAACGATAACATCATCATTGGCATTGTTGGGAGCTAGAAGATGCGCTACGTGGTCGTCACTGGCGGGGTCATGAGTGGCCTCGGTAAGGGCATAACAGCCGCCTCAGCTGGCAGACTTCTGATCAACCGGGGGCACAACGTAACGGCGATCAAAATTGACCCATATATAAACATCGACGCTGGGACCATGAATCCCTTTCAACACGGTGAGGTATTCGTCCTCAAAGACGGGGCCGAAGTTGACCTTGATCTGGGAAACTACGAACGATTCCTCGACGTTGAACTCACCGGCGATCATAATATCACCACAGGCAAGATCTATAAGTCGGTCATCGAAAAAGAGCGGCGAGGGGACTACTTGGGCAAGACCGTTCAGATTATTCCTCACATAACCGACGAAATAAAGACCAGCATCAGGACAGTGGCCGACCATGCAAAGGCTGATGTATGCGTCGTAGAGGTGGGCGGTACTGTCGGCGACATCGAGAGCATGCCATTCCTGGAAGCGGTGCGACAAATGCACAGCGAAGAAGACCACTTCGTTCTGCTCCACGTAACGCTTGTGCCGGAGGACATGACTGGTGATCACAAAACGAAGCCGACCCAGCACTCGGTAAAGAGCCTCAGAGAGCTGGGACTCAGTCCTGACGTCATCGTTGGCCGAGGGAAAACACCGCTTGGAAAAGACGCTCGCGCCAAGATCTCGCTCTTCTGCGACGTGCCACTAAATGCCGTCATCAGCGCGTACGACGTACCTGACATCTACCAAGTGCCCTCGCTGCTTGAGCTTGAGGGCTTAGGCGACTACCTCGTGGAGAAACTCTTCCTCGAAAGGAAAGCTGCCAGACCGTGGGATGTGATGAAAAACCCGCCTATTTCGAGATCAATTGCCATCGTCGGCAAATATATGTTTGAAGATGCGTACTTCAGCATCAAAGAGGCTATCAAGCACGCCGCAAGCGCTCTTGGAGGAGGCATTGACGTCAAGCTCGTCGATGCAGAAGACCCGCACGCCCTCGAGACGCTAAAGGCGGTGCACGGTATTTTGGTCGCGCACGGGTTTGGCCCTCGGGGAAGTGAAGGGAAGATAGACGCTATTCGTTTCGCGCGCGAGAATGACGTCCCTTTCTTAGGAATCTGTTTTGGTTTCCAGTTGGCCGTGGTCGAGTTTTGCCGTAACGTTCTGGGGCTCGAGGCAACGAGCGCTGAGCTGGATCCCATCGGCGTCCACGTCATCGATGTACTGCCCGAACAGCTTGACGTCGATCACATGGGAGGCACCATGCGACTGGGCAACTACGAAATCGCCCTCTCGCCTGGGACGCGCGCGCATGCAATGTACCAGAGTGCCCTCGTAACTGAACGGCACAGACATCGGTTCGAAGTGAATCCTGAGTACATTGAGCTTATCGAGCAAAACGGAATGGTGTTTTCAGGGAAAGCTCGAGACAGCATCCGAATGGAGATTGCCGAGATTCACACGAAGAGATTCTTCTTGGGGACGCAGTTCCACCCAGAGTTTAAGTCGCGACCAGGTAGGCCGTCACCGCCGTTTCTTGAATTTGTGCGATCCGTCCTCCGCATGAAAACGAGCACGTGATCTCACTTGACGGCCGCGGCTCAACGTTGAACAAAAGAAACATCATGGTAAATAGTCTGGAATTTATTGAGGGCGCAATCGCAGAAATCAAGAGAGAAGTGGGAAACCATCGAGCGATCATCGCTCTCTCTGGCGGCGTCGATAGCTCGGTTTGCGCAGCCCTCGCGTACCAGGCGCTGGGAGCTAATCTGTACCCTGTGTACGTGGACACAGGACTGATGCGCAAGGGGGAAACTGAAAACATCAAGCACGCTTTTCGTGACATGCCGTTGACGATAATCGATGCAAAGACGCGATTTCTTAATGTGCTCGACGGAGTTGTAGATCCAGAAGAGAAGCGAAAGGTAACAGGCGAGACGTTTATACGCATATTTGAGGAAGTGGCGAGGCAGAAGCAAGTAGAGTACCTGGTACAAGGTACAATCTATCCGGACATTATCGAATCTGAGGGGCAGATCAAGTCGCACCATAACGTCGGTGGCCTGCCCTCGAAAATTGCGTTCAACGGCGTCGTTGAGCCCCTCAAGTACCTGTACAAGGATGAAGTCCGCGAAATCGCGCGGGCGCTGGAGTTGCCGCCTGAGCTCAGCGAGCGCATGCCGTTTCCCGGACCCGGGCTCGCGGTGCGCATTATCGGCGAGGTAACCGAGGAAAAGCTCCGCGTTATCCGCGAGGCGAATGCAATTGCAGAGCAAGAGATCTTGAGGTACAAACCGTGGCAGACTTTCGCGGCGCTTTTAGAGAAAGGAACTGGCGTCAAGGGCGACGTGCGTTTGCATGGCTGGATAATCGCATTGCGCGCTGTTCAATCGCGAGACGGCATGACTGCCGACGTGCTTGAAATATCTTATGACGTACTTCGCAGAATTGCTTCGCGCATTACGAGCGAAATACCGGACGTCGCGCGCGTGGTCTACGATATTACGCCAAAACCGCCTGCGACCATCGAATTTGAATAGAGGCGCAACGCACTGTCCGGAAAAATGGTCTCTCAAGAGTGCACTGTCAGGCGTGGGCGTAAGCCGGGCTGCCGTAGGATGTGATAAGAAATGCGCGTAACCGAAAAAAAAAAGGTAGTCGCCCAGGAATCGCAACACTATATGCCGGTGTTCACGCGTCAGCCGCTCGTGATTGAACACGGCAGAGGGGCGATCGTTACAGATAGCGACGGGAATGATTACGTAGACTGCGTCGCAGGAATTGCCGTCAATAGCATAGGACACTGTCATCCGCGCTTGGTTAGCGCCATCAAGGCGCAAGCAGAGAAGCTCATCCACACCTCAAATTTATATTACACCGAACTCCAGGCGAGATTAGCCGAGCGTATGGCAAAGCTGACCGGCATGGAGCGCCTCTACCTGACGAACTCCGGAGCTGAATCAAACGAAGCCGCGATGAAGCTCGTGAGGAAGGTAACTGGCAAGAAAGGCTTCGTTTCGACTAAGAATGCATTCCATGGACGAACTATGGGCTCGCTCAGCGTGACGTGGAAAGAGGCACTCCGAAAACCATTTGAGCCCCTTATTGATGGCGTCACCTTTGTCGATTATGGTGACGTGAACGCAATCGCCAGGGCTGTTACGGCGGATACCGCTGCTGTCATCGTGGAACCGATTCAAGGAGAAGGGGGAGTTATTGTGCCTCCGGACGAATACCTCGCAGGAGTCCGCGAGCTGTGCACAGAGCGGGGCATACTGATGATCGCGGACGAGGTGCAAACCGGCTTCGGTAGGACCGGAAAATGGTTCGCGTGCGAGCACGCCGGCGTCGTTCCAGACTTGATGACGTTGGCTAAAGGTATGGGCGGCGGCTTTCCAGTAGGCGCAATGATGTCGCGCGAACCATATAAGTTCGCGCTAGGCGATCACGGGGGGACGCAGAGTGGTAATCCACTTGCGTGCGCTGCCGCTCTTGCTACGATCGACGTGATCGAAAGCGAATCTCTCGTCGAGCAGTCGCGATATAAGGGTGAGCTGCTTAAAAAGCTGCTACGGGAGCTCGAATCGACCTATACGGTTGAGATACGAGGCAAAGGACTTATGGTCGCCTATGAGTCGTCGCTTCCAGCCCCCCTTATCGTCGACTATGCCCGAGCGAACGGCGTATTGCTGAATAACACCTCAGAAAACGTTTTAAGGTTCGTGCCCCCTCTGGTGATCACAAAAGAGCAAATTGCAACGGCTATTGCAGTGGTTGAGCGTGCCATCAACGTATATTCCAGGTAGGTCTGCCGAAGAAGTGGCTGAAGCTTATGGCATTAGTCTCGACCATGTGATCAAACTCGGATCTAACGAAAATGCCCTAGGACCGAGCCCACGAGCAGTCGAAGCAATTAAGCAACACATCAATGAAATAAGCATTTATCCCTCTCCTGGATACGTCGAGCTCAAGGACGCCATTGCGCGCTACACTGGAGTTTCAGTAAAGCGTGTGATTGTCGGGAATGGATCGGACGATCTCCTCAACACCCTCTTGCGTCACGTCATAGTGCCCGGTGATCAGGCGATTATCCCTATCCCGACTTACTCATACTACGAAATAATCGTTGAGGCGGGACATGGCACTTGCGTCTACGTCAAGCGTGCGGACGATTTTTCAATCGACGTTAACGGTGTAATCGAAGCAATTACCGACAAAACCAAGCTAATCTTCATCTGCGCCCCCAATAATCCGACGGGAAACGTAATCAAGGAAGAAGCGCTGAGGCGCTTGTTACGATCAACAGACGCGCTAGTCGTGCTGGACGAAGCCTACGCTGAATTTACGTCGCAAAGCCACATTGAGCTCGCAAGTCACTTCGATAACCTGATGGTCTCTAGAACGTTTTCAAAGGCTTTTGGATTGGCCGGGCTGCGCCTCGGGTATGCGGTGGTTGCAGAGGGGCTGGCGCGTTCGTACGAGAGACTTATGCTTGCCTTTTCCGTGAATCAATTGGCTGTCAAGGGTGGTATCGCAGCGCTTTCAGACCGCGACTTTCTGGACAAAACCGTATCGATGGTGGCGCAGGGACGCAAGTACCTACGCGACAAGCTCCCCTTCCGGACGTACCCAACGCAAGCGAACTTTGTCTTCGTTGACACCGCGCCACACAGCTCGCGCGAAGTATCAGAATACCTGCTGAGCAAGGGCATAATCGTTCGAAACTGCGAGACGTTTCGTGGATGCTCCAATGCCCACATTCGAATCACCGTCGGCCAGCCGTGGCAAAATGCGACGCTTCTTAGTGCCATCAACGAATTTCTGTCTACGAACTGACCTCTTTAGCGTCTTATGAAAATTGCTCTCACGGGAACTCCCGGCACCGGCAAAACCACAATTGGCAAGATTCTCCGCGACCGCTATGGCCTCAAGGTGGTGGACCTAAATAAGGTGATTCGCGCTCACCAATACTACTCAGGGCGGGATAAAAAACGTGACTGTCTGATAGTTGATCTCGAGGCACTGAGGGCGCACCCGTTTCCAGAAGATCTCGTCCTTGAGGGGCACCTCTCCCATAACCTTCTAGTCGACCGTGTTATCGTCCTCCGGACTAACCCGGTCGCACTTCGAAGGCGCCTACAGCAGAAGGCTTTTTCAGACAAAAAGATAAACGAAAACGTAGAAGCAGAAATCCTTGATGTCATCCTGGTTGAGGCCTTCGCGCAGCATGGTAGCGGTGTGTACGAAGTAGATTCGACAGGTGCGCTGAGCGAATCAGCACAACTCGTCTGGGAAGTCACACAAGGACACGGGCTCGATCGATTCGCCGCGGGCCAATGCGACTGGACTGCCTATTTGAATGACGCTTGACACATACCGCGGAAGAATAGGGTGGATCTTAAATCCGATCGCGCTGGCGCTTTACAGGCACGGCGTAAGTGCAAACCAGCTGAGCGCCCTCTCCCTTGTTTCTGCTGTCGTCGCCGGCGTTGCGTTCTACGCGCAACTGCTTTCTTTGGCGATATTAGCCATAGCCTGCAACGCACTTTTTGACGCATTAGATGGGTGCTTGGCGCGAAGTTCTAGCAGTGAATCGATGCAAGGCGACCTAATCGACCACGTCGTTGACCGCTATTCTGATATTTTCATATTCGCGGGTATTACGCTCGGTGGTTACGTCGCTTGGCAGATCGGGCTCCTCGCGATTATAGGTGTTCTTATGACGAGTTACCTGGGAACCCAGGCGCAAGCACTTGGCGTTGGCCGGAATTATCGGGGCTTGCTCGGGAGAGCAGACAGGCTTGTCCTCATTTTCTTTGTCGCTTTGCTCAGCCTCATATTCCCGGCAAACGTCATTTGGTTCCCGCTGCTCGGCTGGATGATGGTTTTTGTGGCCTTCGCGAGCAATTTCACAGCGCTGCAACGTTTCTATCTCGCTTATCACCAGCTGTAGAGGAAAAGCGGAGCAAGCGCTTTGTGTTGCATAACTAGAAAATGCTGAATCGCACGCCCACACGCGTCACTCTTGCCCGCTAGACCATAGCACGCGCGAACCCGAACGATTCAGAGAACGGCGAATGCTGCTCGCTTATGCGAACATTGACCCCAGCTGCTGCGCCTCGACGTTAGGCATGCCCATAACTTTACGCACAGCATCGTCAAAATCTGCAGCGGTCACTGACTCACGCTCTGCGCGAATGGCAAACATGCCGGCTTCCATCGCAATTGCTTTTATGTCCGCACCACTTGCGCCCTCAGTGAGCTTAGCAATCTTCCCGGCGTCGATCTCGTGAGCCAAATTCATGCCTGAAGTATGGATCTTGACAATTTCAACGCGGGCTTCGTAAGTTGGGAGTGGTATGTCAATAAGCCGATCAAAGCGGCCAGGCCGGAGCAACGCAGGGTCAAGTATGTCACTCCTATTTGTCGCACCGATAATCTTTACGTCGCCGCGATTTTCAAATCCGTCCATCTCCGCGAGGAGCTGCATGAGCGTCCGTTGGACTTCACGATCTCCCGAAGTTGCGCTGTCTAAGCGCTTCGCTCCTATAGCATCGAGTTCGTCTATGAAAATAATGCTGGGGGCCTTTTCCCGGGCCATTTCAAACAGCTCTCGAACGAGCCGGGCGCCTTCGCCGATGTACTTTTGAACGAGCTCACTGCCTACGATTCGTATGAAAACTGACTCGGTGTGTTTTGCAACTGCCTTCGCAAGAAGGGTTTTTCCCGTCCCTGGGGGGCCGTAAAGAAGCACCCCCTTAGGCGGTTCTATGCCTACTCGCTGAAATAGCTCGGGCTTTAATAGTGGGAGCTCTACTGTTTCGCGCAGCTCTTGAATCTGACCGTCAAGGCCTCCGATGTCATCGTAGCTCACGGTTGGGGTCTCGATGATCTCCATCCCATACACCGTGGGGTCTTTCGAAGGCGGCAAAGCGCCGACGATAGCCAAGGATTGTTGGTTCAGCGCCACGCGCGCTCCCGCGATAAGTTCCTGTTCGATGAACTGCGAGGCGTTGACCACAAACTTTGGACCTGTTGAACTCTTGATCACAACTCGATTATCGTCTAGCACGTCAAGGACGGTCCCTACGAGTAATGGCGGTCCTTTGAGTCGTTCAAGCTCACTTCTGAGTTTTCGGACTTCGCGTTCATAGCGTACTTTCTGATTCTCGGCGGATCTTTTTTCGTTTTCGACCTTGCGATTGGCATCGCGGAGCTTGAGATTGCGCTCTTCCAGTTGACGAACACGATCCAAGAGGTATTCAGAAAAATCGTCCCCCTTCTTTTCGCTTTCGTCAAACGAGTCTTCCACTGTCGTCTCCTCCGCATGGTATTTAACAATGCATGCTATATATCCTTTTTTCGAGGAAAGCGATGCACTGCGAATTATGCGGAAAAGAAATCCCAGGAAAGCCTAAAAGCGTTGTAATTGAGGGAGCACAGCTCGAAACGTGCGCCGCTTGCGCAGGTCTTGGTACAGAAATCCGCCGCCCCCAAACGTTGCGCAGACCCACGAACAAAGGCGCCGCAAACGCCCGCGTCCGGTACCGGGATATTTATCGCCAAATGGAGGGTGAACTTGATCCCGATTTCGATCACATTGTGAAATACGCCCGTCAAAAAAGTGGACTAACCCAGGAGCAACTGGCAGCCAAAATAATGGAAAGGGCGCTCATCATAAAGAAAATTGAGCGAAAGGAATTGACTCCTGACGATAAGCTGCGAAAGAAACTCGAAAAGGCGCTGAATGTAAGTCTCCTCATCGACATCGGCAGGGAAAAAGCGCAGAAAGGCAAGCCGTCCGAAAACTTGACCTTCGGAGACGTTGCCATCGTCAAGCGGCGGCATTGAAGGCACTACTTGTTTGCAGACAGCTATTTGCCGAGGGGCGTACGATGGCTATTATCAAGGTGACTAGAAGTGTGCAGGGCGCTGCTAACGCTATCAAGGCCGGTAAGGTAGTAGCCTACCCGACCGAAACCGTTTACGGAGTTGGTGCGCTCGCCCTACAAGAATCAACCGTGAGGAGAGTTATCGCGCTGAAACAGATGGCTTCATCAAAGCCTATCTCGCTTGCAGTTTCTCGCTTCGACATGATAGAAACTGTTGCGCAGGTCAACGACGCCGCCCTCCTCCAGACCCTATTGCCAGGGCCAATAACCGTGCTGTTACGAAAGAAGGACGTCGTTCCTGATATCCTCACGGCCGGTACGAACCTCGTCGGTATTCGGTTTCCGTCGCACATTGTTACTCGAGCGCTGATTGACTCTGTAGGGGCCCCAATCACGTCGACTAGCGCTAACGTGACCGGCGCGCCTCCAGCAATGTGCGCAGAAGACGTAATGATCGGCGTCGATTGCGTGCTTCAAGGGGGCAAAGCCACACTGGGTCCTTCGACCGTCGTCGATCTCGTCAATTATGTGGTGGTGCGCCGAGGTGCGGGCTTCGACACCGTGGATGAAAGCTTGGGCTTCTACCTCGGAGCATAAAGCGAAGGTGATCGGGCGTCAAAAAATTCTTCCTTTTTGCCAACAGCACCAATGGTGCTTTATTTTTCCCCTCTTTGGAGGGCGATACTTCGCGAACAAGGCGAGAAAGTGCGAGGTTTCGTCCTCAGACCACACGTCAAATGCCAGGAATGGATCACACGTGGCTAGTTTCGGCAGCGGACGTGACTCGCGACTTTCGCGAGCACTCATAGGCGTGTTTATTTCACGGGGTCACGCAGAGCCGGGGCGGTCAAGTACCAAAAGCGAGAAACCTAATGATGGTGCAATGACAACACGATCGCGAGATGATGTTGCAGGAACCAGTTAGAATACGAGATTTTGTGGTAACCAAAAACGACTGGATTTATGCGGTCGTTTCATACGACAATGAGCCACATATCCGCGGCTTCTTACGCTATATTCCGGACAAAAATGGCGACAGAGTGAGCCGGGACGGTACGCGGTTTCGCAAAGTCGGCTTCGAAGAAGCAGGGCAGCTGATGCATAAGTCTGTTCACTATCGAGACGGGCTCTGTGCCATCCCTGGCGAGGACATTGCGCGGGTAGAGCGCCCTCGGCAGTGCGTGGAACGCTGCGATGATGCTGACGTTTCGTCTGTCGTGGATTTTTTTGAGAGCTACGGCATCAGTCGGCGCCACATGGGCGTCACAGGTTCTCGACTGGTTGGGCTTGCAACCGGCTCGTCTGACATTGACTTTGTTCTTTACGGGAAGCGCAGCTTTGATCGTGGGCGAGTCGCTCTGCGCGACGCGGTAGAAACCGGATTGTTGCCCGAGATTGATACTGGCTTGTGGCTGCGGATATTTCGAAAGCGCACTCCGGAGCTGACGTTCGAAGAGTTCGTTCTTCACGAGAAAAGAAAATGGAACCGCGGATCACTAAGGGCGACGTACTTTGATCTGCTATTCGTAAGGGACTTTGATGAGATAGCCATTGAGCCTCGAGGAACAGACGATGGATTTGCGACTGTCCGCGCTACAGTGACCAATGCCACCTATGCATTTGACAGCCCTGCTATTTACGAAATAACGCATGAGACTGTCAACAAGGTACTCTCATACACCCACACCTATGCGGGTCAAGCAGAGAAAGGTGAAGTGATCGAAGCGCGAGGAATCTGCAATGAAGCTGGAGTTACGCGCCTGATCGTCGGCACCTCGCGGGCGGCCCGAGGGGAATGGATCAAAAGCTGCACGCTGCTGTCACACAATGGAACGGAACCAGGGTGAGATTCGTCTCAGTGTCGACTCGGCGAAAATATGATGTTTTATGCTCACTCTAGTCTATTCAAATGGGCGTCACTAGCGCACGGCCGAGCACACGGTGAAAAAAGCGTCTCCGCGCCCAATTGGGCAAGGGGGTGGGCATGTGGCCTCCGTATGTGACAAGCTGCCCGCGTGAAGAGGCGTGGGATGGAGCAGACCCGGGCCGGTCGTGACTTGCGGGTGATGTAAGTGGAAGTGCGCATTAAATACGACAAAGGAACGCTGCTGATTCTTGGCGATGCACAGGTCCCGAACTCCCATTGGGACGCGCGCTCTGGCGCGTATCGAGCACTGGCGTTGCACTATGCGGATATCACCCATTATCTAGAGAGCAGTCATATCAACTATGTAGATGAAGCGCTTGAATTGCTCCCGGTCCCGCGCCTGAAGTTCCACGCCTTGTTGCGGGACTACCAAGCAGACGCGTTGGACTCGTGGATGCAAGCCGGAAAGCGAGGCACGGTTGTCTTGCCGACTGGTGCTGGAAAAACTATTGTCGCTGTCGGAGCAATTGGCACGCTGCAAACGCCTTCCATAGTCATTGTACCCACGCTCGATCTAGTGGAGCAGTGGCGCCGCGTGCTCGCGGCCCAATTTGCGATCGAGATAGGGAGTTACGGGGGTGGGGAAAACGCGCTCGAACCGCTCACGGTATCGACATACGACTCGGCATATTTGCGCGCTGCGGAGCTCGGCAATCGATTTGGGCTCATCATCTTCGACGAGGTCCATCACCTGCCGGCGCCGGGCTATCGCCACATTGCTGAAATGTTTCTGTCGACAGCGCGGCTAGGACTTACGGCAACGTATGAACGCGAAGACGGACTGCACAGCGAGCTCCCACGTCTCATTGGCGGCAAAGTCTATGAGCTGACCGTGCAGGATCTTGCCGAGGAACACCTTTCTGGCTACGAAGTCGCGCATGTATTTGTCGACTTGGCGCCAGAAGAAGCGGAGGAGTACGCGCGGATGCACGGTGCATTCACTGATTACCTCGCGCGCCGCAATATTCGGATGCATACGCAGTATGATTTCTCGCGGTTTATCATCAGGAGCGCGTGGGATCCAGAGGCGCGAAAGGCCCTTCTGGCTCGAAATCGGGCGTTAGATATAGCCTTGAACTCACGAGCGAAGATCGAGGCGCTCAAAGAGCTCCTTCTCGAGCACCCTAATGATCAGACGATCATCTTCACACAACACAATAAACTCGTGGACAGCATCGCGCGCACGTTCTTGATTCCTGCAATCACGCACACGACGTCTAAGGACGAGCGCAGGGAGATCCTTGACAACTTTCGCGATGGCGTGTACCGTGTGATAGTGACGTCCAAAGTGCTTGACGAAGGCGTGGACGTTCCCGACGCAGCGCAAGCAATCATATTGAGCGGAACCGGCAGCTCTCGAGAATTCATTCAGCGCCTCGGGCGTGTGCTGCGAAAGCGAGAGGGAAAGCGTGCGAGACTCACCGAAATCGTGACACGTGAAACGACCGAAACAAAAATAAGCCACCGTCGGAAGCAAAAATGGAGGAACGCAGAGCGTGCTGCCTAGCAATCTTCTCATCGCCCGTTCTCACTCGGGAAAGATAAAACCGGTATACGTGCCACTCGAAGAGCGATACCTGGAGTTGGCATCGCGTTTGATCGAAACCTATGAAGCACACGTGGGCAAGCGCCAGGGCGAGCTAGTAAAGCACTGTCAGCAGTTCGAGGACAATGGCTTTGATTACCGACTGGTGAGGGGGTTAATAGCCTTGCTCGACCGATCAGCAGTCTTCGAACCGCGAAGCCATATTGCGCCCAAAAAAGCGCGCCGTGAAGTATTCACAGAGGCAAATCGTTATGCGCTTGTCGCCACGAACGAAATGAAAAGAGAGGTGATGGCGCAGGCAGCCTCACGACTCTGCATCTCACCATTGCAGCTCGAAGAGTCGCTGTGGAGCGATGCCGAGGACGAGTTGGTGCTTGAACGCTTCGCTCCTCCTCGTCCGCGGGAGCTAATCCAGCAGTACAACCTAAGCTTAACGCAGACGTTGCTGTTCAAGGCGGTCTCTCTTGAGTTTACTGCGGGGGGCAACTACCAGCGTATTTTCAGACGGCTAAAGTATCTGGGCCTCATGTACACCATAGAGCAGGTCGGCGGCCTTTATCGAGTTTTCGTGGATGGCCCCGTCTCGCTCTTCAAGATGACTGAGCGGTACGGCACATCGCTAGCGAAGCTGCTGCCATCAATCGTCGAAGCTCGTGAATGGCGCCTAAAGGCGCATATCCTTGGCGGGGAACGACCGGCACCTAAGTTGGTCGAACTGGAACTTGACAGTGACAAGGTAAAAGAGCTCCTTAAGGTGCCGGCTGCCGAGGAAGCAAAAGAGCGCTTTGACAGCTCCATTGAAGCGGCGTTTGCCCGATCATTTAACGCGTTGAGGTTGGGCTGGACTCTGAAAAGAGAACCAGAGCTTTTGACTGCTGGCCGGTATGTGTTTATCCCCGATTTCGGCTTTGAAAAGAACGGTGTGAAGGCGTACCTAGAAGTAGTCGGTTTTTGGACTGACGAATACCTTGAGAAGAAGCTCGGGAAGCTGCGGGAGCTCGACGTTGAGAACTTGCTCACTGCTGTTGATAGAACCCTCAGTTGTGCTAAGTTCAAGGAAGTGAAAGGCCGCGTCATCTTCTATAACAAGAAGGTGCCGCTGAAGCCGGTCGTCGACTACCTAAAGCAGTTAGAGGAAGAGGCCATCGTGCAGCAGGCCGAAACTATCGACAGCACGCGGCTCGGGTTCACAGGCGACGTAATCGACGTAGCGCAACTGGCCGGCGAACAGTCCGTGTCGGCAGGGGCCATCATACGGTGGCTGCAGGCCAATCCAGCAGCGCATTACCGTCTGATCGGCACACTTCTTATAAGTGAACAGAAGCTTGGCGTAATCGCAGAGAGATTAGAAGCGCTTGAAGGTGGCACACTACCTGCTGCCCTCAATGTAATCGAAGAAGAAGGCTTCTCATCTCCAGAGAAAGTGTTGGAAGCTCTCGGCTACGTTGTCGAATGGCGCGGCCTTGACCCAGACAGCGCCACAATTCGGAAGCAACCTCACGTGCCGCTGTAGGATCACTACGAAACAAGAAGACGTTTGTCCTGCGAGGCGTTGCTTACGCGCGACACGTGGTGTCGAGACATCGAGTCTTGGTTTTCAACTGCAGCTTCGGGAGCCCGCACGTGCACCGTCCAACGATCGTAGCGTTCGGAGGCAATAAGAATGCGGTTTTACATCCGCTGTAATACTGTGCACACCCCACGATGATTCCCTTCCGGCGCACGATGGTTAGAGAACCGTGGCAGCGAGGGCAAATGAAGTCACTCTCTGCGAAGTGTTTGGAGATCACCTCATCCATGTTCTCGCAATGACGGTCAATGCACACGTCAACGCCAAGCAGCTTAAGCCTGAACGTTGGCAGCCCGCAGCTGCAAGTACTTTCGGCGAGCTCTGCTCCTGTGGGCAGTTTGTAAAGAGCTCCGCAATCGCACCTTATTGCGCTTTCAGCGCGGTTCAGCGAGCCGCCGCAGTGCTTACAGCGTCCGACGGATCTCGAGCGCACGTCTGAAACACCTTCGTTCGGCTTTGTGTTGTTAGTGCGCGTGGCGTCGCCGGGGGTCGTGAGCGGCGTCGGCAAGGCTTGTTCTTGGTGTGTCTCTCCAAGCGCTTCTGGAGGGATCGAAAGGCGTAGGGCTTCCCCCTGATCTCTCGTCTCATTGCCGCTCGTTATTGGTCTTCTGCCTGCGTTACTAGTAGCCACTCTTAGTTCGCTTGGCAGCCCCGCTATCACTATTTCTTTCTCTTTGATTTGCGGAGCTTCGACGCAGTCGAGATGGTCCACTCTCACTTGATATGTGACTCGTTCGTTTTGAGAACCATACGTGCCGATAGGAATTGATTTTGCGTATCCATTCGCCAGATAGAAGCTATCGCGAAGCATCTTGAGCCCATTGGCAAACACGGTTACCGACACACGCGCACCCCCGCGGGCGTTTGCTAGAGTTGCGTGACACATCAGGCCTTGTCCAAATGCTATGGAATCAGGCAACTGCATGTCAATCACGATTTCGGGCAGCTTGTTTATTGACTGTGCGATCCGCGTGCCAGCAACGAGTTTTGAAAGCGTGGCTGGGGTGATGTCAAACGGCGTCCTGATCCCCTGCGCATAGAGCTGAGTCGCCTGTTTTATGCCCACTCCGTCTAGCTGAAGCAACGGGCAAAGCTGCTCTGGCGCTCCATATTCAAGTCTTAGAGCGAGAATTTTCGCGCGCAAGACGGTTTCCGGTGCGTTGAAACGGAGGAGGAACGCTTCGAGTGCCGATAGAAGCCGAAGCGCGTTTTGTCGGATGAGCCACGCATCGCTGCGCAGCGCTTCTGGGACTTCGCCGCGCTCTATGTATACCCTCAATATCGCATGTACTTTCGACTCTGGCCCTTTGTAGTGCGCTTGCGCGCCCTTTATCGCTGACAGTTCATTGCGCCTTACGACCACGCTGGTGAACTCTTCAGCCGAAGCGACGGCGTCGAGCAGTTCGTTGTCTGAAGGCCCTTCTCTCAATTGTTTGAATTCGCGAGCAGTGTCGAGACGAAGATAATACTTCGAGGCAAGCGTGCCAAGATCGGTCGGAAGCAGATTATCTTGTGCCTCGACCGCGAAGCCTTTTTCGATGAGGGCGTCCACATGATCGTCCAACAAAGCACTTGATTCCGGGTGTTGCACGTAGTAGAACGTCCCGCTAAACCATTGTTGTGCATCCTCGCGGCTCTTGATGGCGCCCATACTAATTTCGGCGTTCAAATGCTCACTGAGCGTTGTGTGCAACTGCGAGCGTATGGGTGGCCCCTCCCGCAACATCTGCACGAAGTCGTCCGCACGGTCGCGTGGAGCGATAATCCACCCGAATCCACGTTCGTCATACTGAGGTCTTCCAGCTCTACCGAGCATTTGGAGCAGATCCAATGAGCTTGTTTCCTCATCTATGGCTTCATTCGCGATGTCGCGAATAACGACAACACGTGCAGGTAGGTTTACGCCCCAGGCGAGCGTCGACGTAGAGACTAGTATCTTGATGTATCCGGCTTTGAAAGCCGCCTCAACAAGGTCCCTATCTTGCTTCACAAGACCCGCGTGGTGAAAACCGATGCCGTTGCGCACGGCGTCTCCGAGGGATTTGTTCTTGATTCGTGTTGCCACTTGTTCGGACTCTTGTGTTGAAAGTTTCGCCCTTTTTGTGGCGAAGATTTCGACGAGCTTTGACGCTGCCTGGGTCGTATCGGATCGGGTAGCTACGAAAATGAGGGCTTGACCGCCGGCGAGGTGTGGCTCGATCAGTGATACAGCCTTGTAAAGTCTAATGTACTTGTCTACGAACTTATTCTTGCCGGGATTGTATCCAAAAACGTCGGCTTTGAGTGGAACTGGGCGGTACGAATCGTCAAAGGCAAAGGTTCTCTCTTCTATGGCTCCTATCCATTGGGCGACCTCGCGAACGTTGGGCATCGTCGCGCTGAGTGCAACGATCCGGACTTTGTTGTCCCTGATGCGCTTCATCCGCGTAATCAGAGCCTCAAGCACGCCGCCGCGCCCATCAGAATCGAGCAGATGCACCTCGTCGATGATAATAACCGAGACGTCTCGTACGAACCTGTGTGTCGTGCTGAACTTTCTGCTCGAAGAATCCCATTTCTCCGGTGTCGAAATGATGATGTGCGCGCTGCGGGCTTTTGCCGGGTCCAGCTCGCGTTCGCCCGAAACGACGTAGACGTTAAATCCCATTGGCTCAAGCAGTCGCTGCCACTCGCCTTCCTTTTCGTTCGTCAGCGCCCGCAGTGGGGCGAGGTAGAGAATTTTGCCGCTTCTCGGTTTTGACAGCTCCCGAACCATCGCAAGCTCAGCAAGGACGGTCTTTCCGGAGGCAGTCGGCGCCGCAACGACAACATCTTCATCCGATGAGAGGAGGCTTGGCAGTACGCGCGACTGCATTTCATTGAAAAATGTGAAGGGAAAGAGAGGCGCAAACTGACCGCTAATTGAATCTGCAACTGAGTGCATCCTCTGACCCTACCCGATAATAATAAGACTCTCCGCTGAATGTTATTTTAAGCTATGCATTAGGGGGAAAAAGTAATATTCCGACATCAGCAATGGGAAAAGACAGGAACGGTGCGCTAAGATGGCGTTTGACATAAAAGACGGCAAGATAGTGCTCTCTCGGGGGTCCTTTGCAGAGGAGGATTACAGCTATTATGGTCGGCTGAAAGGCGACGGCCTCGAGCTGTCACTCGTCGAAGCTGCCTTCTTGATAGAACGGGATCGGCTTGAGCTAGGGGTTTCGCTCAAAGAGTTTCTGAAAAGAGCTTCGGGCAAGCAACCGTACTTTGACCTCAAATATGTGGTCTACAAGGACCTTCGCGAACGTGGTTACTACGTGCAACCAAGCGTGACGGATTTCAGACTCTATCCGCGCGGAGGACGGCCAGGTGAGGGTGCGGCTTCTGCCTATGTCTACGTGCTTTCAGAACGTATTCCCGTTCCCCTTGCTGACCTCGTGCAAAAGGTCAAACTCAGTCAAAACGTGCGGAAAAAGATGCTTCTTGCCGTCGTTGATGGGGAAAGCGATCTGACGTTCTACGAAGCTAAAAACGCGCACATGGGGGGCATGATGGCACCCTTAACGGTGGATCTCTCTGAAGCCGACGCCACCCTTCTTGACGACCGAGTCGTCATCTGGGATCAGCAACACGCCGTGCAGCTCTACGGAGCTGGCTTTTACGGAAAGCTAGTGGACGAGAAATTGCTCCAGCTGTCGCTTCTTGAGTGCGCGTACCTTATGCGACTTGGGTTGCCAGTTGAAGACGGGGCGACGAACAAGCGCTTCACCGCGCGGCAATTCACGCGCAAGGCGAAGGCCCTCGAACCAGAATTCGTGAGGAAGCTTGACGTATACACGGATCTTCGCGATCGCGGTTTGGTCGTGAAAACAGGTTTCAAGTTTGGCAGTCATTTTAGGGCGTATGAGCAAGTCAGCGACGTACGCTCGGTACCGCACTCGAAGTACCTCGTACACGCACTTCCGGAGGACTACGCCGTAATGCTTCCGGAGATGTCACGCGCCGTGCGTCTCGCACACGGCGTGCGCAAACGAATGATCTTTGCTTATAGGGGAAAAGACGGTCTCGAGTACCTTGACATTGGGCGGGCAAAACCGTAACCCGCCCGCCGTTGGCATACGACGTCGCCCTACGCCTAACCTGGCAAGCACGTTGCAGCGGCCTGAGGTCTTCGCCACTATGCGGTGTCTTTATGATTGCTCGTGACTATCACTAGCCGAAATACGTATCCGAACAAGGCTGACAACGATGCCAAGCGATGAATTTCTGGTCACGCCGTGGGAAGTAGAAGGCCACGTCGACTATAACAAGCTGACGGCGCTCTTTGGTACGCAGCCCATTGACGACTCACTTTTAGCGCGATTTAAGAGGTTTACGGGCTCAATCCCCCCAATGTTGCGGAGGCAGGTCTTCTTCTCGCATCGAGACTTTAACTGGATATTGGATCGGTACGAAGCGGGTGAAAAGTTTGTCCTGTACACCGGGCGAGGGCCTTCAGGGCACACGCATCTCGGCCATCTGATGCCGTGGATCTTCACGAAGTACCTGCAAGACGCGTTTGGCGCAGAACTATACTTCCAGATGACCGATGATGAAAAATTTCTGCAGAAGGACAATTTAAGCGCTAGTGCGACGCGCGGTTTTTCGTACGACAATGCCCTTGATCTGATAGCGCTCGGCTTTGATCCGGAGAAGACTCGCATATTCCTCGACACGGAGTATGCACGAACCCTCTATCCGATTGCGCTAGAAGTGGCAAAGCGCGTGACATTTTCGGCAGCTCGCGCGGTTTTTGGATTCGACAGTAGCACCAACATCGGCATGCTATTCTTCACGAGTATGCAGTCCGCGCCTGCATTTCTTCCTTCAATATTCGCCGCGCGAAACGTTCCGGTATTGATCCCGTGCGCGATCGATCAAGACCCACATTTTCGTATTACCCGCGACGTTG
>DASPOC010000052.1:0-11613 GCA_035626195.1 Bathyarchaeia archaeon
GTGGGACGATCTTGCTTTTTCAGCACAAACGATCGATGAGAATCTGGAGCGGATCTGTCGCGGCTTGTGCCGGCCTACGTTGATTCTCGCGACCTCCGACCATCCTATCCACGTCGAAAAATGGGCGCACCTTGAAGACAATAACACTGACGTTCCACTTATTGCCAGCTATGTGAACGTAGCTAGCGGCCCAAAAAAAGGAGAATAAAGGCCCCGACGTTCTATGTTGGCCTCCGCCGACGTCATAGTTAAGCCTATCAATCTCTGGTTCACAAGAGGTAGACGATGAAAGACAGACACGTTATGGAAGCTTTGGGAAAAGCTTACGTCGTGGTCGAAGACGGACGCGTGGTCGAGGTTGGAGAACCGTTAATCGAACGGTGTCCAATTTTTGCAAAGGCGCGCGGCATTGAAGGGATTAACCAAGAGGTAATAAAGCAGAATATCGAGTTCCGGATTCGCGATTTTGGTATGTGTACAGGCGAGCGGGCCATCGAGATGGAGGTTTTTGTTGGCTTTGGCGCGTCTGAAGTAATGATGACCGGACTCAGGCGGGGTTTGATAGACGCCAGCGTCTCGGTTTGTGAGGGTGTAGGCACCGTTATCACGTCCAATCCTACCCTCACACAAGGAATTGGAGCGCGGATTTCCGGCGTCATAGAAACGACCTTGATTCCGACGCTGAAGCATCGAGTCGAGGAAAAAGGAGGAATTCTGCTTGATGGGAACACCGCCATTATTAATCAGCCCTTGGGCGTTGCACGCGCTATAGAAATGGGTTTCGAGCGCGTAGCTGTCACCGTTGCGACGCTGTCTGACGCTCTGGAATGTCGCCGTATCGAGCGCGAAACGGGCGCAGCCGTAGTTGTCATCGGCGTGCATGTAACCGGCATGGAACAGGACGTCGCGAGCGATTTCATAGACGCGGTAGACATAACTACGGGCTGTGCGTCGCGAGTGATCAGAGAAACTGTCGGCAACAAAGCGCTCGCACAAGTTGGAACTGGGGTGCCGCTGTTCGCCTTGTCGCAAAAGGGGAAAGAGCTGCTGCTCGAGAGAGCCAAGGAAGTCACGACCCCGATTCTCATCAACACGATGAAACTGCCGGTCCTGCCAGAAGATAAGCAACCAAGGCCGTTGATATGAGGGTATCCTGTGGACTATGAGTACGGCATCAATACGAAGTTGGTGCACGCCGGAGAACGTCTATCTCCCGACACCTTCGCGCTAGCACCGCCGATTTACCAAACGTCGAGCTTCGCAATAGACGAGCTCCTTCCATCGGGCATAAAACGCGGAAAGTACGTCTACTCCCGGTTTTCAAATCCCACACTCACTGCATTAGAACTAAAAATGGCGGCCATTGAGGGGGGCGATGCCGCGGTCAGTTTCGCCACAGGGATGGGGGCCATTTCGGCAATAATGCTCACGCTGCTGAAATGTGGCGATCATCTTATCGCTGATCACGTGCTCTACGGTAGCACCTATGACCTTTTAAAAAGAGGCGCTCCACGCCTCGGCTTTGAGGTAAGCTTTGTCGACACCTCTAATCCTGAAAAATTAGCTGAGGCCGTGCGAGACAATACGAAGCTTGTTTTTTTTGAAACCCCGGCTAACCCAACGCTGAAGTTGGTAGACATTCGTAAAGTCGTGGCAGTCGCATCGGAAAATAGGCTGAAAACGATCGTCGATAATACCTTCCTAACTCCTTATTACCAAAAACCCCTCGAACTAGGAGCCGATATCGTCGTGCACAGCGCGACGAAATACTTGAACGGGCACGGCGACGCATTAGGAGGGATAGTCATCTCATCTTACGAAGAGGCCCTCACAATTAGAAAAGGGGTCTTGCGCGATATGGGCGCCGCACTTAGTCCTTTCAACGCCTTTCTTATCTTGCGCGGACTTCGCACGTTGGCAGTAAGGATGGAGCGTCACGCACAGAACGCGAGTGAGCTCGCTGTTTTCTTGAAAGCGCATAAGGCCGTTAAGCAGGTGTTTTATCCCGCATTCGACCGAAACTTCAATAGCAATCCTAATCTGAAGAAGCAAATGGCAGGCTTTGGAGGAATGTTAGCTTTTAGGATTCGCGGAGGAGTCGAGTCAGCGGTGACTTTTTTGAATGCTCTCAAACTGTGTACGGTCGCGGTGAGTCTCGGCGATACCGCGACTCTGATCGAGCATCCGGGACTTATGACTCACTCAGTTATTCCCAGGGAAGAGAGAGAACTGCTCGGAATCACGGATGATCTTATTCGCGCGTCTGCTGGGCTTGAAGATGTTGCGGACATCAAGGCGGACTTGGAACAAGCGCTCGATGCGATTTAGTGCGTGTCTGAACGTGTTGACTCACGTCGCCGCTGCTTCTCTAAAGCGGGCTATTACGAATTCTGGATCGAGAGTGGCCAAAAACCACCCCGCCCGAGGCCCCGACGTTTTCGCGAGGAGCGCAATGTATATCGCTTTAAACGCCTCTTTCGAGTGAATCCCCACTTGTTCGCTGATGTTGTAGACTTCATTGTGCAACCACTCAGGATCCTTGCTGTCCGTCTCGAGTGCCTTCGCCAGCTTGTCTAATGCTTTTTTCTGTCCCGCTGTGAGCGTTTTGACTTGGACTGGAAGCGTGTCCTGAACCGCAAACTTCACAAACGGCGGTGCAAAACGGTCGAGCCAGTTTCTTACGTTCTGCGCTCTTTTTCTTAGGGCAGTCATGTCAGTAGTTTCGTAACCGCTTCGACGGAGAACTTCTACCAACTCGTCGCAGTTGTGTGCGATTTGAACCGCCGTCACCATGTGTCTGAACGGCACGTTGCACCCCTGTTCGGAGATTCGAGATAGCTCAAAAGCGCGACCTTCGCCGCGATCAAACTCATCAACCAACGTCAGTAGTCCTAGACCCGGATCGAAATCGATGAGCTTCTCTGGCTTTGTTTTTATGATCATATATCGCAAGACGTCGGCAGGCGCGCTCTCTAGCATCTCCTGAATGCTAATAGTAACGCCTTTGGAGCTCGACATCTTGCCACGTCCTTTGAGGTGGATGTGACCATAAGGAACCGGAACGGGGGGGGCATACCCGTACACCTCTCTTGAGATACGCTGGCCGGTGTCGTAGGAGCCCCCTGCGACAGCGTGGTCCTTTCCAAAGGGCTCAATAGTCACTCCTAGAATTTTCCAGCGTGCTGGCCAGTCGACGCGCCAGGCAAGCTTGCCCTGACCCCGTGAGTAATCAGCAACTCCTTCGGCGCCGCAGGCGCATCTATACCGTACAGCGCTGCGCGCAGGAATGTGCTCAATGATTTGTGCCGCACTGATTCGCCGGCAGCGCGCGCAAAGTGGGTTATACGGACTCCACCCAGCCGGAAGTTCTCTCTTTGAAACGCTCTCAATTATGTGGGCGATCAGATCGTGCCGTTCGAGTGCGATTTTCGTCGCGTTTGTATAGAGTCCTTCCTTGTACATCCTGTCTGCTCGATAGACGTCAAGAGCGATATCCAATTCACTTAGCGACTCTGAGAAAGGCGTTAGATAGTGCTCGGCGTAGCTCGAACAGCAGCCAAAAGGATCAGGTATTTCTGACAACGGCATGCCGACGTATTTTTTGTAAGAGGCTGGCAAGAAAGGGTAGACCGTTCGAAGAGGGTCGTACGTATCAGCGATGTATATAAGCCGAGCGGTTTTTTCAGCGTCCCCAACGGCTCTGAAAATAGCGTCGCCAGTCACTACCTCCCGCATATTACCGACGTGAATGTTGCCGGAGGGAGTTATTCCTGTAGCTATAACTTGCTGGCCTTCAACGGCGCGTGCAACGACGTCCGCCCAGTGAATGTGTGCTTCTCCCATCTTTTATGCAGGAAGGAGAGCTTTTTCTTTAAGTCAATTGCGCTCGCTGCATTAGTCGCCAGAAGCTTTTCCCGCACTCGGTCGCCGGCAAACCGTCAAGGCTATTCTGCGCGTGTCAAGTCCGTAAGTCAATGATATTTTTGGAGCGCCATACGCAAATTGGAGATCACAAAGTCTCTTCGTAAATCCAGTCGAGATAGGTTGGCGATCCCGATTCTATCGTGAAAGAGATGATGCAAGGGTTCTCGTAGCTGTGCAACTGTCGCACTCTGGCAGTAACCTTGTCGACCAGAGAAGACTTGGTCTTAATCGACAATGCATACTCCTCGTCTTCTTCGATGCTTCCCTTCCATCTGTACAGTGACTTGATCGGGGAAATGTTCACGCAAGCCCCTAGCTTTTCTTCGACTATTGCACGGGCGATGCCCTTTGCCTCCTTTAGAGTGGCTGCAGTTACGTATATGTCAGAGAACATCATGAGACCAGTTAAGGTGAAAGCCGCTTGGATTATTATACTCTTGCATTAGTTATCTTCGCAGCTTATTGGCTTCTCGTTATATTTCTGAACAGCCGAGGCATTCTGGCGCGACACGGCGTTAGCGCTTACGGTCCTATTCTAATGCTCCGGACAACGCAGGGCTTGCGTTTGCTTGACACATTAGCGCGTCCAAAACGGTTCTGGAGGTTTTTTGCGAACATTGGCATTCCCTTGACCGTTGTTGCTATGTTCTTCATGTTGGCCATCCTCCTTGTCGGAGACGTCAGGATCTTGGTCACGCAGCCCGCTCCCAGCGCTTATAACGCTCCACAAAACGTGTTGCTTCTTCCCGGAATAAATCAATTCATCCCCTTAACCTGGGGACTCATCGGCTTGATAGTCACGCTGGTGGTGCACGAGCTCTCACACGCAATCTTAAGCAGAGTGGCCGACATCAAAGTGAAATCACTCGGTCTGGTGATCGCGCTAGTGCCGATCGGAGCTTTCGCGGAGCCTGACGAATCGCAACTGCTTGGGATAGACGCCAAACAGGGCCAAAAAATTGCTACGCGTCCAGAACGGCTTAGGGTTTTCAGCGCCGGTATAACAGGAAACTTCGCGGTCGCTCTCATAGCGCTCATGCTATTCTTCGGCCCCGTGCTATCATCTGTAACGGCAACAAACGGCCTTGGGGTGGTATCGGTTGTGTCTGGGTCACCCGCCGAACAAGCGGGCCTGCAACCGGGTATGACTCTCTCTCAGATTGATGGCATTACGATCTCTGACGTGAACGACTTTCAAGCATTCATGAACGCGACCCACCCAGGGCAGATCGTTACTGTGAAAGCGATAGATCAGGGAATTCCCAAGACCTTCGGCATCGTTTTAGGCAAGAATCCTAACTCTGACAAGGGGTTTCTCGGCATCCAAGGGGGGTCAGCATCAGAACTCCTCACGCTGCTTAAGGGGGTCCCGAGTAACCTCAACACTTTTCAAGGGTGGGGCGTCCTTATAGGTCTGCCTCTGCTCTTTTTTGGCGGCTTTACAGGCAATATCGTGCATCTCTATCAGCCTATCGGGTGGGCGGCCCCGCTTGGGAACGGCTTTTTTTGGATAGCAAATACTCTCCTCTGGGTGGGGTGGCTAAACTTCTACGTGGGGCTCTTCAACTGCCTTCCCGCAGTCCCCTTGGATGGCGGGCACATCTTCAGCGAACTCTTTAAGTCGTTCACCGAAAAAATTCTGCGAAATACTAAAGACCAACAACGGGTCACAAGCGCACTCGTGACGACGCTTGGCGTCGTGATACTTGCCTCTTTCTTGATCTTGCTGGTTGGTCCATATATCTTTGGCGCATTTTAAGACTCCGTGCGCTCGAAGAACCGGTTGGCTTCTACCACTGGCCGAGGCCTTACGGGAGCTGCCGAGCGGGATTTGCTGGATCACATGCTGACTAAGCACTCTGCGAGCCTGCCTTCGGATTTGGAGCTCGCCTGCCAGTTCTCAATATAAAGTGGCAAAAGCATCCATTCCGACGGCAGCATTTCGCGAGTCTCTAAAGGCGTCAAATGTCTTGCGTAGTATCTCGCGTTTGCAAAAAAAGCGACTGACTAGCTGCATACGACTCTAATGGAAACCCTAAAACCCTCGCTAAGCCAATTCGTGAGCAGTTACGTAAGATGCTCGTTGACCAAGTCAAATCGGCCTCATCGAAAGCTGCCTGCTAAAGATGAGCAATATTCGAGGTGCTGGGGGTAGCATGAAATGCATTTCTGCGGGTCGCTTGAATGGATAGGCGGTTAGGACGAACGCTCGTACGCGTCGACAATTGCCTGTCCAGTAACGAAAGTGAGCTCGTGTCGTTTTGCGTAGTCGATCGAGTCTCGCTTAGTTAGGGCTCTGCCGCTTTGTGCATCGAGCATTTCGCACATAGCCATAGCGGGGATGATGCCGGCCATCTCAGCTAAGACTATCGAGAGTTCTGTCTGTCCTCTTCGTTCTGAAATTAGCCGCTGGGCTGCTCGAAGCAACGGAACGTGTCCCGGAGACCGAAAAGATGCACCAAAGTCAACGGGAAGATTAAGCGCGACTTTCTCTACAGTGAAGCCAAGCTCTGTAATCGTGAGTGCGCGATCTATGTCTGTTATCCCGGTCCTGACACCCCTGTGATTAACGGCGATTGAAAAGGATGAACGCGTATCATAAGTAAGATCACCGGGCTTCTCGCAGACAGAGTCAAGCTTTAAGCTGCATCCATCTGAGTTAACGAATTTTAAGATGTCTGACATGAATGGGAGGCATAGACTTTCAGCAGCTTGCGGAGAAATGGCAACGCAGATCAGCCCTCCCGCCTCTATGCGCATTCGCGCCACCTGTTGCGGCGTCGTCGAGACGGCGGGCAGTACCATGTCCGTCTCGCCTTCCCTATCTTCTGAATCATAAATAAGTACCATCTCTCCTCTTCTTACTGCCTTAATTGCCTCTGCTACGCTCATCCTATCGCGACCTCTATAAAATCACCATTATCCGTGTTGAGAGTCTGTTTGATTGAAACTCGAGCAACGGTCTCGATCACGTCGTTGTTATAATGAGAGCGATCAGGCACAATTACTGCCCCGTTGATGCCTCCAACGGAAGCCTTATAACACCTGATCCCGCCGTAGGTACGGTTGCTGGTCTTGAAGCTTGAGATATTGATGGGGGTTAGGTTGTTCAGCCGCACGCGAGCTGCGGCGCTTTCTTCATCCAACTTTATGTTGAGCGTCCCCGGATATGGCGTGAAGCCTAGCAGCTCTTCAAACTGCTTTGTGTAGCCGCGGATCGAGAGGTAGTACCGGCCCTCGCCCAAGCCTGATACTATGGTGCCGCTCAATTCGATCACCGGTTTTGATTCGAAGATGGACTTATAAGCTAAGTACTGTTCTTTTAGTACGTTTGATCCCTTCTCCGTAATGGTAATAGCTTGCGATCTGCCTGCTAGCATTCGCGCAATCAAACCCTCTTCCTCGAGTTCTTTCAGTCTCCGCGAGGCTGTCATAGGACTGGTTCCGAGCCTCTTAGCAAACTCAATGGTTGATACTTGAATAGGTTTTTGCGCCGCGTTAATAAGCGCGAGCTCTAGAAGTGGATCTTGCATGGAATCTTAAGTCACCAATTTTGATATGGCTATCAATAATGAGCTGATATTATAAGAAGCTATTTGCTCTGAGCGTCCCCCTGCTACGAAGCGGTGTGAGCGCATCGCCGAACTCTGGGCTTGGGTGCAAAGAATTTAGCTTCAGACGAAGCTGACGCAGAGTTTGCACACTGGGCAAATTCAGCAAGAAGGCGTGGCGCGTTTACCGCGGATACGCAGTCGAGCGTTGAATATCGTCGGCTGAATCGACAGTTCACAATCTACTTCGTTTCTTGAGCTATAGAACGTGGAAGTCTGTTGCCGATTCAAACGGCTTGCATACGGACAGTCGTGAATACTGGGCCACGCAGATCGATCTTTTTGTTCCGGCTCGTTATATATCGTGTGGCAACTGGATCTATTCTAAGGTTTAAGTCGTTTGGTGAACGAGAGATCCGCACTCGCACCTCGAGGTTCGTCTTGCCCATTTGCAAGGCTTGTTCGATCTCATACGCAGCTTCAGCTGCGAACGCTTTTATGTACGTTATCCGTGTCGAAATGCCTTCGAGTTCTGCAGCCCCTATGACGTTTCCATCTTTGACAAAAACCTCATTCAGAAAAGCGGGTCCGCAAAGTTTCGTGTTCTCTTCGGGCTCGGTCACAGTGATTCGTACGAACTTGTCGAGGAGCTCTCCCTCCCACGCCACGAATTCAACGGGGCTTGCATCGGTGCCGTGTGTTTTGCACACGTTGACAATTGCCTGTTGTATTGCTTCTCCCTGCAGCGTTGCAGGGGCGTTTTTTAGGGTGATGAGACTGGCTAGCTCATTATCCGTCAAGACGAATTCTCCGTAAAACTGCGGGAATACCAGTGTTCTTATGTCCTTAACTGCGTGCGCGATCATTGCGATTCTCTCTACCCCAATGCCACAGTTCACAACCGGATATTCGATGCCATAGTTAGCCAACGTGAGGGGGCTGTACAACCCGAAATCAGCTACTTCGAGCCAACCAGCATCGTTGCTTTTTGCATCTTTAAAATTGGGAGAATATGCAAAAGCCTCGTAGTGCTTTCCTGGCGCGTAATAGGTATCTGTGCCGGTGGCAACTTGTCTGAACTGAAAATCTTCAAATCCGAACGGCCGCAAGAACTCCTCGATTAGCCATTTGCCTACATCGACAGACACGTCCTCGTCCATTACAACGCACGAAGCGGAATCGTGCACTCGAAGGTGCGTAGCATCCTCACGCTGCTCTCTTCGGTAGCGAGGACCAATCGAGAAAAGCGTCACCGGTACGGCGGCGTATTTCTGGACGGTAGCTAGCGTATCGAACCATGCGGCAGTCATGTGCGATCGCAGCGTCAGGTTGGAAGCTAGGGGTTTCAAATCCTTGAATTCGAAAAACACCTCTTCGAACACTTGTATGGCGCGGTCGTCGGGGACATCTAGTTCTTTTGCGATCTCTCTAATTAGTTCATCACTCTCCAGCTCGCCGGTTTTGAGTTTGTGAAGCGTCAACTGGAGCGCGGCGACTTTCTTGGGGGGCAGGCGTATACCGAAGCTCTTGATCATCGCCTGCTTCTGTGAACTCAAACCGACGTCCGGCCTAGGCAGAGCGGCGAGATAGTAGCATCTGTCGAGAATGGCAAAGCCGGTCGGACCCCACTGCTTCATTATGTCCGCTTCGGGAAATATCGTCTCGTTGATTACCTCGTCGAACCCTAGCTCCAGCAGTCGTTGCCGCATTTTCTCGATGAGATCGTTGAGCACGTGCGGCGCGCCCCGCGAGGGCGCTTGCTCTATCCGACGCAGGTCGTAGATACTCGCGTCATTAAGCAGTTCACCGCCGTATTTCCACGCCTCTTCGAAGCTTTTTTCTTTGATTCGCAGTATTTCGCTCGTTGGAATCTTTTTCAAAACCGCAGCCTCCAAGCACGGGCCGCCCAGCTGGCTCTGTATGGACTGGCTTGCGCAATGGCGCTACAAACCCCTCAGCACGATTATACTTAAGTTTTTACGTGATAAAGCCACTCTATAAAGAGCGAGCTACGTATGCGTCAAATTACAAAGAACAGAGGACCACGCGGGCTTGCTGAGCACGCTTGAAGAGAGTCAGGTTCCGTGGGAGTCGTGTATAGCAAAGGATGCGAGTTGTGCCAGCTTGGCGCAAAAATGGTGCTTTTTGTGACCGGCTTATGCCATAGGCGCTGTTTCTATTGCCCTTTGTCTGGACACAGGAAGGGGAAAGACGCCGTATATGCGAACGAGCGTCTCGTAAAATGCGATGCTGATCTTATAGTGGAGGCACGTTCCATGGAAGCGCTCGGAACCGGTATCACCGGGGGGGAACCGTTGCTGGCTCTCGCGAGAGTCGGACATTACATGAAACTCCTGAAAAGTGAGTTCGGACCGGAGCACCATATCCACCTTTACAGCTCTCTTGCTCCCTCGGGGCACGCTCTCCGCGTGCTTGCTCGTGCAGGATTGGACGAAATCCGCATCCATCCACCGATCGAGGAGTGGGACAACTTTGCATCCTCTCAATATTGTGAGGTGCTCAAATATGCCAAGGCACTCGGTTTGGAGGCTGGCGTCGAGATTCCAGCCATAAAGCCCGTCCCTGCGATTTTGAGCGTTCTGAAAGAGGTGTGTGGCTTCCTGAATCTTAACGAACTCGAGTTTTCAGAAACAAACTATGACGCTATGACCGCGGCAGGGTTTGTTCCGTTGAAGTCTGGCTACGCCGCTGTCGGTAGTCGACAGATAGCGGAAGAGATTGCTAACAATGAGGTGCCGACGTATTTCTGCCCTTCTGCATCAAAAGACAGCGTCCAGCTTAGAGAACGATTTAAGCGTAAAGCGCGGCGTTTAGCTAGGCCGTTCGATGAAGTTACCCAGGACGGTACACTCGTATTTGGCGTTGTACAATCGGTGCCGGGTTTCGATTGTCTTACAGGCATCTCTCAAGACGATTACGCGATTGTTAATGGCGAGTTGCACTTGTCTTGGCAACAAGCGCTCCGGCTCGCAAAAAAACATCCGGTGCTTGCCGAGGCAGCGCGCGTCGTAGAGACGTATCCCGACGGGACGGTGGTTGAAGTAACGCCCCTAAAATGTTGCTTAAAACCGAAAACGTAAATACTTCCGCGCTGACTTACTATCGTCCCGGATGTGATTGCGCTGAACGGCAGAAATGTTGAGACACGACTGAAGAGTTATCTCGAACGAGATGGACAAGGGGTGCGAAAGGCCGTGCTTGAACTGTTTCTCGAAAAGCACATCTTCACAACTGAAGAGGTTTATCAACATCTGAAGGACGGCGGGTACGACGTAAGTTATCGGGGAGTTTCTGCCATGGTAGGGCTTATGAATACTAGATTGGGCATCTTTCGAATAGATGTCACCAAGAATCGTAACGTCTATTCCCTGAAAGACTCCTACAAAGACGTCATTCGGTCGCTCCTGAGCGAAGAAACGGGGCTTGTTCCCCTTACCGAGGATTTGTTGTCCTAGAGGTTTTATGTCGTGGATCAGAGAAAACGCGCATAACTCACTGTACAAAGCTTACGAACGGCTTTTGGTCCGAGAAGTGAAGTCAGCCCAGATGCCCCAACATGTCGCTATAATACAGGATGGCAACCGGCGATATGCGGACAAGGTAGGCGAACCACGCGCGTATGGCCACGTTTATGGCGCGTTAACGACTGAACGGGTATTGTGGTGGTGTCTCGATCTCGGAATCGAACAACTGACGCTTTACGCTTTTTCGACCGAAAACTACCGTCGCTCGAAAGAAGAGCTCGCACCGTTGTTCTCGCTAATCGAACAGAGGTTTGTGGATCTCTACAATGAAGAGCAAATCTACGAAAAAGAGGTTCAGGTGCGAATGATCGGAGAACGTGAACTGCTGCCCGACGGTGTGCTCCGGTCTGTCGAGCGAGTGGAAGAAGCCACTCGTCATTTCAGAAAGCACTCCTTGAACTTTGCCTTGGCTTACGGAGGACGAAAAGAGATCGTCGATGTCGTGCGGTCCTTGGCAACGCTGGTGGAAAACGACGCCATAAGCGTTGACGACATCGATGAAGATATGCTCACGAAGCTTTTCTACAACAACAATGCACTGGCGAACGTTGATCTTATCATCCGATCCGGTGGCGAAGCGCGCACGTCGAACT
>DASPOC010000053.1:0-14816 GCA_035626195.1 Bathyarchaeia archaeon
GAAGAATAAAGGCTATCCGGTTTTTCTCCTCAGCAACACCAACGAACTCCATTTTTCCTACGTTATGCAACGTTATCCTATTGTCCATTCCCTCGACGAGTGGATACTCTCTTATGAGGTAGGCGCAAGAAAACCTAAAAAAAAGATCTTTGATGCAGTCTTCGAGAAGACAGATATCGCACGAGATGAAACGCTTTATATTGATGATATTAAGGCATACGTGGAGGCCTCAAAAACGTATGGTCTTCAGGGCAAGCATTTCAAAAACCCAAAAGATTTGTGGGAATTGCTGAAAGAAAAATGTATATAAGTAACAGATTTAAGTGCTATTTTTCAGTATCAAGCATTGAATGCGTGCGATACTAAACAATAAGTCCTTAAGCGCGTCTAACAATGCTTTCCGCTCAACTGAGTCAATCGGGTATATGTAAAAATCGACGCCTTCGCCCCTACCGCGTCCTTTTCGTTCTATCTCAACGTAACCGTATAATTCCAACGCAGCAATGAGTGGCACTCATTCGCTTAAATAAGCGGGTCGTGTTTAAAGCAACGAAAGTTGCTGAGTCTTACGAACGATTGGCTTAACTGTCTATTTACGACGCTTGCCTGCCTTTTTGTATCGCTTTCGGCACGTTCTTGCAGCTGCCCTGCAAAGAATGTAAGAGAAGATATAGATAGAGATTTGAGGCCTACGTGTCCTACCTTTTCGAATCTTCTCGATCGAGACCGTTAGCCCTTCTGAGTGCTCTTCCTATGAGTTTGACGCAAGCGTCGTGGAGATCCGGATCTTCCACCAAGATCTCATCGAAGGCTTCATTAAGGGCGTTATCTTTGAGAGCTTTCGTTCCGATTTCAAGAAGCACGCTCTTCTTTTCGACTGCGTTCTTAACCGCCACGTCATAGGCCCAAGTGAGTATCTTCAGCTTTTGGTTGATCGAGAACGAGTTAGGTTTCTTATATGGTTCTTCCTCGCCGGTTTCAGGATTGATTTGTGTGCCCTGCCACTGGCGTTTGAGATCTTCTCCGACGTGCTCGAAAAAGTAGTGCCCGAGTGTGAATCTAGTTGCGAAGATCTGTAAGCGGGCCTGCTCTGCGTCTTCCCGCTCTTTTTCGAGCCGTGCGGCATCAAAGGCCTGGCAGCGAGCACGCCACTGATACTTGCTGGCCCACTGACGCAGAACTGCCTCGTAATTTCGCCGTTTTCCGAGCTTTTCCGCGGCCGCAACATAAGTTCTATAACCCATCCCGAGGTTTAAGTATGTTTGAAAGGCGCCATAGGCTTTGTCGGATTCGTCGTTTAACTGCTCCCAAGGCTCCGGCCAACACAGCTCTTTCTCAATATTTATCGGCTTTATTGTATCTTTGGCCTTTATCATGCGTTTGCCTCGTCAAATTTGTGGGCCCTGTCCTTGTCCTTGTATGGCAGGTGGGCCTTCACTTCTGAGTTCTGTTGGTGCAAGCGGAGTTCGCGTTCTGCGGCGTCCTGCTGGGACAGCAGAAGCCCCGTTTGCCATATAAAGCGTGCCAAGAACCGCTATATAAACCTAATCTCGCCGTATCATCAAAAAGGGCTCCATTTCTTTTTTTTGCAAAATTGTAAAACTGCAAACGCCCATAGCTGGCATTAGTGCTTTTTGATGTTGTGTTTAATTGTTCGATGAGATGAAATGAAAACTGAAAAGCAAACGGACTGGAAAACGGAAGCATTTTCGTAAAAGCGCACGACAATTTCTCCCAGTCGACGTTTCTCGTCAATCGATGTTCCTAAAATACGTATGGGCTTGTACGTGAATAGATGGAAGACAAGTGGTTCTTCCGGAAACGTAATGCTTTATATTTCCACCGCAACTGGACAGGTTATTGTACATATGTGTACGATTCAGAAATGATGGTGACCCATATGTGATGATTATGGCAAAACTGCACCATTCACGCTGGCGAGTGCTGCAGGTATCCAGCAACCATATGATCGACCGGCAAAATCACGGCAGTATTGATATATTGTGAATACCGCTTCTGGCCGAACTCCGCCATCAACCTCCGCGCCCAGCAGCCCTATTGCTTTGACGTATCGATACTTCCTAGCAGAGAATCCGGGCGGAAGCTCATCATCGGTACAGGGTATTCCACTCTAGGGGGCGATTCGCGGTTAGCCTTTTGTCGCGCAATCTGCTCTTCCGTGCCAATCCACTGCCCGGGAAAATCCTCTGTAAGCCTAGTGCTGTACTTTAAGATCAACTCAAAGAGTTTAGGCGTGGGAACGTCTGAGAGATCGCGCTTTTCCAGTTCCTCCTTCAGGCGCGTGAACTGCGTCCCAAGGAGGTCCAGCTGTGCCTGGTTGGTCAGCAAGTACTTCTCGCGCATAGCGTCACGTTCGATAGCCTTTAGATTCGTGAGTTCTTCTTCATATTCTTGCTCCCATTTTGCCAACGTGCTTCTACTTGTACCGATTTCGATTTCAATCGCTCGAAGCGACTTCCCCTGAGCTCGTAGCTCAAGGAATTTCTGTTTTGTTTTTGCACCTTTCATCGTTTTGCCTCCTGTCGTACGACGGTCGCTACGCTCGAAGCGAAGGATCACACAAAGAAAGACGCAGACCAACATCCAAAACTATATACAATAGTCCAGTCAGTTTGTATGCGCTTACTTTGCGTGAGAGCAGGCCGTTCTTGATTGCAGTCAATTACGCGGCTTGCTTTCACTTCTAAGCCTTAATCTCACTTAAACGACCTAGTAAAGAAGTTTGGTACGATTACGCTGAATCTCATCGTCTTTGAATAGTGCGGACGGCCGCGTTGAACCAAGTATCACGCGCCCGCTCGACGAGCAGTCGTTAAATGGTATTTTATCTAAATTATAATAAAGCAAAGATAATAATATTTCTGACGTGCTGTGGCTTGCACGCCACGCTAGCCAATAGATAATTGGACTAACGAGTGACGGTGTTTGGTTCCGCCCGCGAAATTGTGGCACATTTTTGGCTTAGTTTTGGCTTACTTCCGCATGCAAGACGTCACATTTAATGTCGCAAGCCCCTGCGTTACTGTCTCGCCTCTTGCTGAGCCGTACGCGACAAGCCGTTCTTCGGCAAGCTCAAATGAAGTAACGGCTAAGAGGCAGATAAATAAATGTAATCAACGATCTAAGTATACTGACAATGACCGACTTGGAGCACGCTGTTTTCGATATCATCGCTGGCGAAATGAATAGGCTTACGTCTGACGAGCTGATCGCCGCCCTGCAGCGTAATGTGCTTGATGGTCCGAAAATGGGGGTGATGGTTCCAGGAAGTGGGTGCAGGTTCTGCCTGCCGCAGCACGATGATCTGCGCCGCGAGACGGAGTCGGAATTTGAGTGCGATCTCAAGGCGTGTATGATTCATTCGCTCGTGTACCACACACTCGGCATCATCCAAGACGCTGAACTCATGGTTAACATGGCAAACGTCGCAACAGCCCGCAACCGGCTCACCGGCGTGCTGCAAACGATTTTCGGTGAGCAAAAAAGCACAGAAATTGTAGCGCGTTTGATGAAGACTTTGGAAGCAGCGGATCACGCCTTTGTTAATGACGGCTGGGCAGATTGAGTGCGGTTCAAGCACGAAGCCCGGAGCTGCCAGTTTATGAATGCTGAAGAAGAAGCGCATAGCGTCCTCATTTCGGAGAGCTAGAGTGGGTCAATTTTAAGCGTACCGCGACGTTCACACGGTTCTGGCTACTACCTAGGTCAGCAGTAACAGAGAGTACATATAACACCGAGCCAAGTCTTTTCTAACACCCAAAGGAGGGTGAGCTCGTGCCTACGTGCAAAGAGTGTAAGTTCTATAAGCTAATCGACGAGAGCAAAGGCAGTTGCTTTGGCCACGAAGTGCCAGGCGACCGAGAGACAACTCAGTGTCCGACGCGCACGTTCGTACCCAAGTAGCCCGCGTCGTTGTTCCCACGTTAGAAGCTGCGATGTGTCTAGAGCGCAACAGCCAATGCGGTTGACGCGCATAAGAACGGAAGGGGTGCACGTCCGACGTTAAGGTGTGGAAAGAAGCGCGAATGCAATCATAGCAGAAGTCGCTTGGGGGGATACGCGGCGAAAGGCTGTCGATATGCAAAGTTCTCAAATGCAGCAATCCTTTGCACCTGTGGACCGCATCACCGCCAAATCTGATTCTAAGCGTATAGCACGCACCGTGCAGCCGCTACGACTACAAAAAAAGGTGGCACTCAATCAGCAGCCGGAATGTCCTGGTTTCGCTGTTTTTTTGTGAAAAGCTGTTTTTCCCGCCTAGGGCTTAAAGCGTCGGGGTGTGGGCATGTGCATGTGCATTTTTCCATGCCTTCCCATCATTCCCTTGTGCATTTTTTTCGTCACGAAAAACAGCCCTAACATGACGAACATTGCGGCCGCGAACAGTATTACCATCAGTTTCGCGAACAGCAACATCACGGTCGCAAAACGCAACGCCATCTTCAAAGGCATCATCATCATGCGGACCGGCGCCGCCATGGGCCACATCATCATTCGTAGTGGCAAACTCATTAGTTTAAAAAGACCCATTCTTTTGCCTCACTTTGATTTCTTACGTTTCGACGCCTCAAACTTTCTGATGCACTGCAAACCCCGGGCACGCAAACACTAAACCAAGCGCGTGCCTATCGACTACTGTAGGCTCTACAGAGGACTTCAGCTCAAGCGTTTGATTTGCCAATAACTTTGATAAACTTTCGCGTCTTTATAATCCTTTCCCTGCCTAACAGAGCATAAGAGTGTCGTGCGTTGTGTTGTTCCCACAGCAGGATGACCGCCGATAGTAATGCGAAATTCAACCTTTATTTGCTTAGCAGCAGGTATACGGCGACCAACAACAGCGCCACACCAAAAACCTTTTGCAAAACAACATTCGGGATATTTGTCGCGACTTTCGCTCCCAGAAAAGCTCCGAAAAAGAATCCAATGCCAAGAATCGCCGCAATCTTCAAGTCCGCGTAGCCGCTTTGGTAGTACGTCAAGGCAGCCAGCAACCCAAAAGGTGCGGTGAGCAAAATGAGCGTGGTGCCTTGCGCCTGTTGCTGGGTGAGCCCGACGAGCAGCACGAGCATCGGGACCAGGATGATGCCCCCCCCAATTCCTAACAAGCCGCTGAAAACTCCGGCAGTCGCCCCAAGGAGCACGTACAGAATTATGCTGTCCAAGCCGTTTTCACCTCCCGTTTCTGCTCTATGCCTCTTGATTGGCCGTGCAGGTTTTAACCGTGTTGGATCGAGCAGGTGCCGCTAACGAGCAGTGTCTTAAAAAAAAGCGTATTCGTATTTGACCCGGGCGATAACGCGTTACGACTCGCGATGGGCGTCATGCGGATTTGCCGTCACTCTTTGCACCCTTAGATCTGAATGCCGCTCGGCTATTTCTTCCTCCTTCTTCTCTAAAGCCGCGATCAGGCCGGCGATGACGCTGTCCAAGAACACCATCACATTGATCTCAAAGAGCGTCCCAAGTGGCGTGAGTGAGATGGATACGCCAGTAACCTGACGCTCTAAGAAGCTCGTTTCATCTGCTTCCGTTCGGCCGCGGATGGTCACAGTGTTGTTCGCAATCTTGCCGAGCGATGAGTCCATATTCGAGGTAACAACGGCAATTCTAGCTCCATGATGCTTGGCGATCTTCGCTGTCTCGTTAACCGGACCTGTTTCGCCCGTACCGGAAACGGCGATCACGAGATCGTTTGTTTTGACCGCAGGGGTGACCACCTCGCCAAAGACGTAAACGTCGAAGCCTAGATGCATCAAGCGCATAGCAAAGGAGCGGGCGACCAACCCCGACCGGCCCTCACCAAGAAGAAATATGCGATGGCGACTTGTATGCGTCGCAATGATCTCAGCGACAAACGCGTTCACCTCTGAACGATCGAGCGAGCCTGCCTCTTGTCGCACTCGTCCTGAAATAGATTCCATTGTGCGCTTGATGCGCTTGTAGGGTTCGCCAGTTGCAGGGTCGGCCGTCACTTGACCTCCACGTTCGTGCTACTCCTTTCAACGCCGCAATGCCAAGTATCTTTCGGTTCAATTCAGTCAACGTTCTCACTTCCCGCCGAGTCGCGGCCGACACCGCGCCACGTTTTGCAATGAGACTCATTCCGCGCGTTTTTGCAAAAAAAACCTCCGCGCCATTTGGCTCAACCCACGTCCAACGAAAGCACTAGGCCCATAACCGATAGCATATTATACAGGCGCACGAATCGGGGGTGCAGCAGCGTTAGTCTCTCCAACGAGACGCTGAGGAGGACTCTACCATGGCAAAAAAGAAAAAGCTCACTTACACTTCCCTTCTCGATAATAAAGAAATTCATAGCGGATACGAACAGGCGCTGGAAACTGTCCGAGGAGAGCTTGGGCAGCATCATCCCTTGTTCATCGGCGGTCGGCGCGTCGCAGCTATCGAGGATTTTGAGACCCGGTCCCCTATCGATACAGATCTGGTCATCGGCACGTTTCAAAAAAGTGGGGAGACCGAGACAGGGTCCGCGGTCGCCGAGGCGACGGAGTCGTTTCCTGCGTGGAGTCAAACTGACTGGCAAGAACGCGCGCGGATCATTCGGGCCATCGCCGACGTCATCGAGAAGCAGAGCTTCCTCCTTGCCGCTCTCATGACCTATGAGGCGGGAAAAAACAGGTTTGAAGCTCTCGCTGAGGTGTGTGAAGCGGTCGAAATGGTCAGGTACAACTGCGCTATCTATGAAGAAAGACAGGGTTTCGCCGTTCCCATGTCCGAGGTCACCGGAGAGCGAAGTGTCAGCACCATGCAGCCGTATGGCGTGTGGGCGGTCATCTCTCCGTTCAACTTCCCGCTCGTGCTCGCCGCAGGCATGGTTTCAGCCGCGCTCCTCACAGGGAATACCGCGGTGTTTAAACCGACGAGCAACGCGCCACTGACCGGCCTTAAGCTGTACGCAGCGTGCATGCAAGCGGGGGTTCCCGGAGGCGCACTGAATGTGATTACCGGTCCGGGAGCGCCATTTGGAGCCGCCGTGGTGGCCCACCCGGATGTCGCCGGCATCGCTTTTACAGGGTCACGGGACGCGGGGATCTGGCTGCAACGCAACTTCTCGGTACGCCAGCCCTATCCGAAGCCCTTTGTCGCAGAAATGGGCAGCAAGAATCCTGCCATCGTCACCGCTTCCGCAGACCTCAGCAAAGCGGTCGAAGGCGTTATCAAAGGAGCCTTCGGCTACGGTGGGCAGAAGTGCAGCGCGACGTCACGCGTGTACGTCGAGTCAGCAGTGGCGCATGAATTTCTCGAACGGCTCCGCGCAGCGACCGAAAAGATCGTTGTGGGCGACCCCCGCAAGAGTGACGTTTTTGTGGGCCCCCTCATCGATCGCGCCGCACTTGCGAAGTTCACCGACGCGGTCAAAGAAGGCCTTCAGGACGGGGGGGGCCTTGTGGCCGGTGGGACGGTGCTGCGCGACGGTGTATGCAACCGGGGCTGTTACGTGCGCCCCACCATCATGACGGGACTGCCGCGGGGGCATCGTCTGTTCGAACAAGAGCTCTTCGTGCCGTTTCTGCTCGTCGACACCGTCACATCACTCGAAGAGGGCGTGCGAGAGGCAAACGCGACCGAATATGGTCTCACCGCAGGCATTTTTTCTGAGAACGAAGATGAGATAGAGCGCTTCTTCGCTTCTATGCAGTTTGGCGTGTGTTACGCGAACCGGCGCGGCGGTGCGACGACAGGGGCGTGGCCCGGCGTCCAGCCGTTTGGTGGATGGAAGGCGAGCGGAGTTACTGGCAAAGGAGTTGGAGGGGCATACTATCTACTCTCGTACGTCCGTGAGCAGACGCGAACGAGAGCGTAAACGGTCGTCGCCGGTACCACCCTGCGTCGCAAGGCTCTAGTTGCGGTTCATGGCACAGTTTGAACATTTCTGTTTGCTAAACGCTCGCACGCCAGCGGCTTCAGCGGCACAAGAAACACAGTCGGCCTCAACTTTAATACGATAGTCGCCATTCGGAGTAGTGATCTTGGCATAGGCTTTCGTGGAACGCTGCTAAGCATTTGTCAAATAACAACAGAGTGAAAGGTACTATGGACACAACCGGCTATGTGGCCGAGTGGATCTATCGCCCCAACAAAGGGTGCAGAGCTGACCGATTCGGACCGTGCATGCTGCAAGCGGAACTCGTGCGATCGTATTTCGACTCTCACGGCCAGCAACGCAAAGACAGAGTCCGGCTCGGCGTCGTCAGTCTCGAATGCATTACTGAAGTGTCGCACCGCCACGCGTTTTGGGTCATCACCGAAGCCGCACTGGAATCGCTCGAGCTGGACACCCAAACACGCGAACGCATCAGTGCGGAGTTATCGAAGGTCGTGCCATTGCCAAGCGAGGGCGAGATCAGCGATTACAAGAACACGCTCGACGCGCTTTCACGGGCGTTGCGAAAGAGACGGAGTTCGTCCACTGAGACTCGGCCAGCATGATGGGCGGGTCATACCGCGTTAAAGCAGCAGCGACGCCCTTCGCAGGAACGGCGATGCACGCACACGTGCTACTCACGACTAATCATCGTCCCGAGCGCACTAAATTCAAAAAATTCCTGCTCGCGGCGTCTCATAGAAACCTTTACGCGTCCTCACGCCTAAACGTCCGAGTATAGGGAGGACCACTATCATGAGAATGGAAAGAACAATAATCTATTTTGATGCTCCTGGGGAAGATAACACTGCTGATGCACTCGACTGCGCAAAAAAGCGCGCCGGCGAACTCGGGATTACGCACATCCTGATTCCTTCGGTGCGGGGAGCTTCTGCCGAAAAAGCGCTCGACTTCTTTGCGACTGATAACCTAATACTCTTTTTCGTCGGCACCGATCCCGCGCGTTTTTCGCCCGAAACTAAAATGCGCATTGAGAATGCGGGCTTTAGACACGTGTTTTACAAAGAAGTTGACTACCAGTACTCTGATGAAGTAAAGAACGCCTTTCGCAGGTTCGGGCAAGGCACCAAAGTGGCCGTTGAGCTCACGCTGATTGCAGCACAGCTAGAGATCGTCGAACCAGGTACCGAGGTCGTAGCGCTTGGTGGGAGTTCGAAAGGGCTCGACACAGCGCTCGTGATTAAAGCGGCGACAAGCGGCGAGTTCTATGAGCTTGAAATCCGCGAAATCCTCTGCAAGCCGCGCAAAACAAAAACCTGAGGTCAAACGGTCACGATGTTTGCACGTCTGCTATGCTGTCATAGTGAACAGCGGCAAATATCGTCTTAGTTAAGGCGCAGCGATGCGACCAATTATAGTGACCGCAACTAAGGCGGTACGCGGCCAAGCGTCGATTGGGCCCTAGATCATAGAACGGAGCAATAGAGGTCGCTGAAAAGGCGACCCGCCGATGAGGTGCCGGGCCTACACTTCCCAAAAGGCCACAATTTTTCCGACGTTGATAAAATCTCGGCGCTGATCGTGCTCGAGCACAACAACTCCATCGGCGCTTCCTACTACCTTGCCGGTTATGGTCTCGTTCGGCCTGCCGCCGAAGTACACTTCTATCGTTTTGTCGATGAAATGCTCAGAAATCGTCTTGTCCAACATAAAACCACTCCCTAATTGCTTGTAGTTTACTCATATGCATATATTATTGTAGCGTCGTAGTAAAATCACTGGACCACCAGTGCAAACGCTGGTAACGCAGCACTGAGCTGCAGGCTTACCAGTCGGATGTTTTCCCCCACCGCTTGATATCGATTCATACTGAGCCACAGAACCTCGCAGGTTTTGCCACGCAGTCTGAGCCAATGCGGATGAAAAAAAAGGCGCCCAATAGCTTTCTTTCAAGCCTGATAGCCGCTGCGCTCGCTTGCAGGCGAAGCTGTCAGAGATAAAAAACGTCGAGTAAAAAAGTTATGGAGGGAAACTGCCCTCCTTACATCGGCTCTTTCAGGAACTTCTCGAGGGCCTCTTTGTGTCCGTATTCTTCGCTGGTGATGTCCTCGATGGACTTCCTGAGGTCTACGTCGTCCAGCTCGTCTGCCATCGCAGCAATAGCCTTGTAGTGCTCGATCGCCATGTTTTCAGCGGCGAGATCGGCTTCAAGCATATCACGCCACTTCGCGGGCGTGTTGATGGGGGCAGGCTTGGTCGTCGGTACGCCTCCAAGAGCGACGATCTTCTTCGAGAGGTATTCCATGTGCTCCATCTCGTCCTTTGCGAAGCTCTCCAGCTCACCTGTGAGGGCGCCCCGCCACGGACCCATAATCATGTACGAGTTGTGCGAGTATTGCACGATCGCGGCGATTTCCATGCCCACTGCCACGTTAAGTTCATCAATAACTTTCTGCTTGTCGACCATACTAGTCACCATGCCGACTATGGCTCCCCTCTTTTAAACCTTTTTTGGGCGGAAACCGCATCATGATTCGTGATTTCGTGATTTCACGATCTTCTGTTATTCGCAGCTACCATTCCGCGTGGGTGCACCTCACTAGTTTGTCACCGGATGTCGCTCTTGAAATGCGCATCTGTCCAGCGCTAGTCTTCGATCGTGATGCGCGTGCCGGCATTATTAAAGAAGAAACGGTCCCCAAACGCTTTGGAGAGTTTCACGGCGGCAGGCAAGCCGGTGCAGTGAGAGACGCCTATGCGCGCAACGTCGAGAGCTTTAAGCCCTCTGATCGTTGCTTCAAGCTGCCCTTCCGACGCCTTCATCAAGTGCGCCCCCCCGATGACTGTGTGAATGCGATCCTCATTTGCCACGCTCTGTGCCTGGAGCAACGTATTGACAATACCGCGATGCGCGCAGCCCAATACGACCACAAGCCCGAGATCTGTCGTGATGATGAGCGCAAGATCATCTGCCATCGGATCAGGCCGGATACCTTCTTCGTCACGAACGTACAACTCTGGATCCACGGTCTCATAAGCCGTGTCCAGCGGGATTTCGCCTGTTGTAAGGATCCGATTGCTTATCCGCGCCGGCTCTCTCGTGCTTACAAACACGGCCCCAAGGCTCTCTAATGCCTCACGTACGTGCGGCATCCCCGCGTAGATATTCTTATGAACGGGTCCTGAGTACTTTGGTATCCAGATGTCTGGATGCGCCGCAACATTGACTGCACGCGCCCCTTCGCGACGGGCGGGGTCTTTTCGTGTCGCGCTGAGCACCGACCACAAACCGCCCGTGTGATCGCGGTGCCCGTGGCTCAGCACGATGGTGTGAAGCGCAGATAGGTCTACATCCAAGACTGCCGCGTTGAAGGTCGCCGCGGTGTCTTGGCCCGTGTCAAGTAATACAGCGACGTCGTCAGTCTCGACAAGAATGCTTAATCCCCATTCGGCGCGCAGCCCGACTTGCGCGGCAGTATTCTCACAAAGCGTCGTGAGTGTAATTGTCATGCCCGGGCCCCCCCAGAACAGTGCCGTCAATGTTTACGAACATTTGTTATCACCACTCCATCGAAATGCTGCTGTACTTAAAAACTCTCCCCTCTTTTCGTTTTAATCATTGTCGGGCCCTTCCATGTCCCTTCGATCAATTCATGTCGGATAGGACGCGACGGCTGTTCGGTGCTCCTAACGGCTCTAACTGGCCACGTCAACAAAATCACAGCTTTAAACTTGTATACGACGAGAGAGCGAGTATCAACGTGGCGTAAAAGTCACGTGGTTAATCGGGCGCCAGAGTACCGGCCTTACGGATTGATCGGCGTCTCGATCATCGCGGCCATCCTCAATATCGCCGTATACGCGGCAGGGGTCATCGAGTCGTTTCTCCTCTGGTTCCTTGTCATTATGTTAGGCTTCGGTTCGCTCTACGCTTTTGTGGGACACGTGCTTGTCGCTGACGACGTTACACGAAGTATTGGAGGGCCCACCGGAAGGCCGTTTCAGTTTCAAGTAGCCCTGCACAACCCTAACAGTAGGAGTATTAGGTGTGCTCTGCTTTTGGACGCGGTGACCTCAGTAGCGCGCAACAGTAATCGCGTTTGCGGTGTTTAGGATCGAGGTCCGTACGGCCACATACGCGACATCCGGCTCCGTCACAACTACGCGGCCGAAAATTCGGGGCCGATTCTGTATATCAACGATCTCCGCTTGCCGTTGCTGCTCATCGTTCTCCTGATTGCGTACCGCGTCTAGTCAAAACAAGGCACAGCTTGCGCTTTTCTACAATGGAGTGACTGAAGCTATCTGATTGCCAATAACGCGGCAAATAGAAAGTGCTTTATTCAATGCGCATCGTGTTCACCCTGCAACTAGCCTACCGGAGGTGAAACACATGGTGAGTCGAGTGGAGTACTTAAAAGTGATGGCTGGTCTGATCACGACTGCTTTCGCGTTCATCGCCGCCCTAGCATGGAATCAAGCAATACAGTCTATTTTTATCTATTTCTTAGGAACGCCTAACAGCATTCCAGGAAACCTCGCATACGCAATTATCATAACCATTGTCGCGGTGATCGCCACAGTATATATCGCTGGTGCCGCAGGGAAAGCGGCAGCTGAAGAGAGTAAACCATAGATAAAAAGGGGCGCGCTTACTGCGTCTTTACTTTCTTTTTTGCCAGTCCGCAGCAATCGCATTCTTGCGTTTCTTTGTTCGCCACCGCTGAGAGCCTAAAGACTCCCGAAATCATTAAAACAAGGGGTTCATACTGGTAGGCGTCAGGCCGAGCGCACGCCGAAGGAGACGATTCATGGCTCAGAAGAAGTATGACATCATGATCCACCTCTGGTGGGAGAAGCAGATACGTAAGATTACGATCGTATCGGAAGATACGCGCATAGAGATGTGGTTTCGCAATTTTGGACACATCACTTTAGAAGAGCGACGAACGCGTGACGTCTTCAGCGGGATTATTGAGGGGCTCACAGGGGTCACGGAAGGCGACCTACCTGAGATTTTTGCAAACGTCATCAAAAGTGGGAAGACCAAGACGCGCGAGCGCGTACGAACGCGAGAAGAGCTGCTTGCGTTGGTAAAGCAAGCGGTTCAATGAGTACGGGCCAATGGTAAACATGCCTTCGACAGTGTCAAAGCCGCTTCAGCAAGGCATCCGCTTGCAAGCGAAAGGCGTCAGTTTTTTCACGATGCAGTATGTAATATGCGGCGCCCCTCATGCGCCGTATCAGTTTTCTCGATTCGAGGTCGATTTTCAGGTTTTGGCCCACCCGGCAATTGGACCTTAGAACATGCCCGACTTTTTGCTCAACGCTCGCATTCAGTTGAGCGTGTGTTAATTCACCGCCGTCCGAACATGCGAGCGCCGCTTCGCGGATCGTTTCATGTTTTGTTTTGTCGATGCACCGCCCCTGCTTTCCTTTCGTGTGCAACGTTTCTATTTTTTCGCCCATAGCATCACTTACGCTTGCCCAACGACAAATCGCGCTGCTTGCGACGCCGGACCCCGACCACGTCACAACGGAGCTTATCTAGTTGTTTTGGCGCAGTAGCCCGCGACGCGCGTTAGATAGTGTTAAAACGTTTGGGGTTCATGCACGTAGGCACGACCACGAGCCCGCAGGAGGGATTTACTAATTAAGACACGCGTTATGACGCTAACGTCTCGGCAGTTCAAATTGCTGCAACGATCGACCTTTTCAAAATGGCAGGCACTCGACGAGGGCCGTGCCACGACTATAAAGGAGCTCCTCGCGAAATATTCCGCGTTCGTTATCCGCAGCGACGGAGCCCTTTTCGGCGTCGCAACGGATTCGATGGGCAGGTCCACACGACACACTCTTGACGCGCGATTTGTTGACGAAAAGGGATTTAAAGGGTTACAGTTTCAGTTTCCGAGCGTTGAAGAAGAGACTTAGTAGCCCGTTGGCGCTGTGCCTAATCCGCTTTCTGCGGGCACCTTCACTAAAATTGGGCGATCTCACACGTTCGCTCAAAACCTCGCGCACGGCCGGTAGCCAGTTTATCAGTGCCTGCTTACTCAGTTGCTGACTAAACTACCCAATCCAACACCCAGAGTCGGTCTCTTGCGTGTCCTCCACGCGTAACCCCAGTCGCTGAGCTCGGAGGAGTATCTCGTGCGTCCATAGTCCGAAGCTCGGGTCGAGTATGACGCTATATCCGCCCTCATACCCTTGTAGTGATCCGTCCTCGTACCAGGCGAGGTAGTCAAACAAGTCTAACGTCGGGGTGACTCGCTCGCTTACCCAGCTATCGTAATCCTTTCCTGTCTCCTCTTTCCACTCAAGAAACGTCGTGCCGTACAGTTGCCAATCTACCACGTTGGCGTGCGTAAGCTCCATGAAAGACTTTGCGCCGGTGATTCGAATGTACCGCATAGGCCTCACCTGATAGTCTGCGCGGGGATCGTGCTCGTGTGATTGAAAAACCGCAAAGCACACCGTTCCTTCTGTCCGCGGTCATCGATATGCGAGAGGAGGCTAGAGGTAATTTCTTCTATTCTCGCGCCGCGAACGGCGCCTCGCGCCACGACCAGCACACCGGTGATAATCTCGAAGATGCTTCCTGCCAGCCCTAACAAGAATGTGGGGCCTGCCAGAGTGTGCGACTTCATTCCGTCTGTGTGAGCATACCTCTCAAGTCGCCCGCATCAGCTGTATAGAACAAGGTAGACCTTTCTTTATGAACCTTGCGCACTGAGGATTAATATTGCTCACACGGCGCAATCCCATAAACGGTGCTCGTCGGCACAATTTCTTTGTTTATGGGGTACTCACGGAGCGTTTAGTCAAAGCGTGTACAAAACCAACAATTGCACAAAAAAACCGCGACCTCAATACGAAATAGAACGAACAGGGGCTTGCATCTGCGAGCCCGAGCGCAGGTCGCCGCTACGACATTTGCTTGGTG
>DASPOC010000054.1:0-12580 GCA_035626195.1 Bathyarchaeia archaeon
CCTTGTGCCCTACCATACTAGGGTTCTCAACGCAAGCGAGCACGTAATTAGTCACATTTCTGTCCTCAAGTAACCCAATATGGTCAAGACCTGTGTAAGATCGGAAGTCAGCACTGTCGATCCAGCTCTGCACATTCGCCACCGCTCCATCGCCGTGGAGGGTCTGATAGCAGCATCCCCGAGGCGCCTCCCACTGAGGCAATGGTTTGCACGCGCAACCTGGCAGGCTCGCCCACGACTGGCCATTAACCAGGGTGTAATAGATCTCTACAGGCAACCCTAGGTAGTATTGATCCACTTCGTTAGAATTAGCTATGTCAGATCCAAACCCAGAACGGCTATTGTTGTTATCCCCTACGATGACCCGATACATGACGCCCGGGGCGAGGTGGTGGGCTTCCAAAGTTTTAACAGTGTCGCTGTCCGTCCTCAGCTGCAGAACCGCTGGTCTGCCGAGCTGTGAACTCAAAAGAGACAACAGTGAGTCTGGAATTTTGTTTGCTAAGGCGGAACCATGGTTTGTAGGGCCAATCCCAATCCACTGCGCGACGTTTCCAGCTCCCCCCTCCACCTCCATGTAGTAGCGAGTTACCAATGAACCCATCGAGTGGCATACAATGGTGAACTTGATATCGTCACGCGCGTATTCCGAGCCATTAAACCTACTGGAATTATTGAGAGCGTCTTTTGTCTGTTCGATGAACGTCTGGAGCTTACCGGTAGCGTTCCGGGGATCATCATAGCCGTTGTAGTTGAATGCGAAATAATCTCGATTTTTGGCAAAGCCGGCATCATCCAACGTTTTTTCCATGGTAGTCCAGTCAGCTTCGGATCCTAGCCAGCCGTGGACGAGGATAATAGGGTACGTTACAAGAATTTGATTTACGGTGCCGGAGTCCCACGAACCGGAGTCCCACTCGATATTAGCGCGATAGTAGTAAGTTCCGGGCGTATTCTCTCTCAGGTTATAAAACGGGCAATAGCCGCGTGCGTCAGTTATACCCTCTCCAATTTTTCCCCACTGATGGGAGATGGGATCTAATGCAAACAGATTCACATGTTTGTTTACAATACGTCCGGGATCAGGACTAGTGAGAGTTTCAAAAAGACCGAACGGGCATTTGACAGGAACGATAAGATCATATTGATGAGATTGCGAACCACGCGGGGTTGAAGTTATTACCCCGCTTCCGCCGGCCTGTGGATCGGTCGCAGCTGTGCTGATAGATTTATAGTATAATGGGCATTCTGGTCTAGTTCATTAAAAGGCGCACTGTCGCCTAATATACGCTCGGATCTACTATCTTCAGCAAGCGATGTGGAGTGCGGTGATATGTACCGTCCATTGTCTCCAGCAACCGATATAAGTCCTCCAAAGACGGTAAGCACAAAGAGTGACGCCAATAATAATGAGTGTATTATTTTCTTATTCAATGTTCTCATCTCTTCCGGCGATATGGGCTCGCAGAACGCATCGTTTGCCGAAGGCCGATTTAAATAGATAAACAGATGTAAGAAAGAGAGAAAAAGTTTCCGGTGTTTCTTGATGGTTTTTATTCAATCCTTGTGAAGTACACCGTTTTACGCATCATTGACGGTGATGGTGATTCTCTTGAGACGATCACTCCGTAAGCAAACTTCTTTTAAAATGCGACTCATTATCTAAACATGCGACCTAAATAAAAACAAGAGTGGTTATGCATGTTCGCTGGTTCCTGCACAGAGACGAATGCTACAACTACTGAGGATGCGCTTGAACAAGCGCTGTGTGCAATTGCCAAATGTTATGGAGCGGCACTATATCAGATAAACCCTCGTGATATTACGGTGCGAGCATGGGTCAGCTGGAAGTGCCGTTTCGGCTGTAAAAATTTTGCAAAACACTTTTGTTGCCCTCCGTACGTTCCTACCCCCACTGAAACGAGGGCGCTCCTCCAAGAGTATCGGAGGGCGTATCTCATTCATTTTCGGGGCATTCCTGAAATGGAGGGAGTCAGTCCAGATGACGTGCCCCGTGAGTGGTCTAAGTACCGAGCAAAGTTTGTTATCCGGATTCACAATGCCGTTTACGAACTTGAGCAGTGCGCCTTTTATCAGGGCTTTTACAAAGCACTCGCTTTTGCTGCATACCCGTGTAGCTATTGTAATGAATGCATTGTGTCCCAGTCGGCTGGTGTTGCTGACCTCTCACTTAAAAAGGCGTGTCGCCATCTGGAAAAAGTGCGGCCTTCAATGGAAGCGGTCGGCATTGACGTATTCTCAACCGTAAGAAAACTGCATTTACCGATCGAAGTCATCCCGTGCGAAAATAACGTTCACGGGCGGATCATGCACACACACCTTAATACATACGGCCTGCTCCTTATTGAGTAGTCAACTACACCGCCCTGACGGACGGAGCTTGTAGCTATATTATATCAACATGCTACAATAGGCTGGTTGACGGCAGCCCTGCGAGCGATATTTATCGCAGCCGTGTGGTCTGCGTGGCCAACGAACCCACACATCACACACTTAAACTCATCTCTCGTTTGCCGATTCAATTTATCAATAGTCCCACATCTAGGACACTCTACCGACGTATTTTTAGGGTCTACAAACACCACTGGAACACCAACGATAGTAGCTTTATACCTGATGAAATCCCTGAGCATCCCAAAACTCCACGTATTCAAGTTGCGACGTTGCGCTTTGATAACCGATTTTTTGCGTTTACGAATGCGCTTAACCTTGAGATCTTAAAGTGCAACCGCTTGCAATGTGTCTTTAGCTTTCGCAACGATCATCTTAGAGATGCAGTGGTTGGTATCTCTCGTAAATCGTGCCAACGTGCCCGACAGTTTTTTGAGGTATCGTTTAGCGGACGTTGTGCCTTTGCTCCGGAGCCGTGCTTTCAATGTATCAAGTTGTTGCCTTCTCCGATGAATGGGATTACCAGAATGGATAACCCCATCGCTATCAACAGCGATGTTCTTAACCCCAAAGTCAACACCAAGAATATTAATGGGGTTATACGGCGTAGACTCGGGGGCTTCCACGACCACACAGAGATAAAAGATGCCATGTTTAAGAACTAAATTTTAGCAACATCATCGGACAGGATTGAAAGGTATAAAAATAAACCACATTAGCCATTTCTAGAAATTAGTATTAAGCATGCTCTTCGTTAATTATGTCAACTTGGATTCAAAAGAAGAGAGACCGAGGTTTATCATTCTTGTAGGGTTGCCCGGTTCCGGCAAGACCACATGGTGTAAGAGGAAGGTAGCACAGGGCTACAAAGGAGTGGTAATAAACCCAGACGATATCAGAAAGACCGTCTTCGGTGTTTATTTCGATCCAAAAAAAGAACATGACGTCTGGGAACATATTTACAGGGAGTTAAGAAGAGCACTGTTACAGGGTGAAAATATCTGCTTTGATGCAACAAATGTGAGAAAAAGGCGCAGGCAGACTTTAATTAGGATTGGGCATGAGTATAATGCTTACGTTGAGGCAATTTACTTTAAGGTCCCTTCAGAGGTGGCCCTCAAAAGGAATGTGAAGAGACTGGCAGATACGCGCGTCCCCCTCGGAATAATGGTACGAATGATAAAAAACTTCCAGCCTCCCGAACTTTCAGAGGGATTTGACAGCGTGAAAGTTATTGAAAAGGCTATGACAGGACAAAAAGTCGAAAATACCAAAGGGCCCGCTCAAGACCGTCCTGACACCGCAGAAAAAGCGCATAAGTACGAGAAGCACCAATCGGGATTATATGTTAACGTTCACCACGAAAGAAGCCATCGAACAAAGGCGAAGCATACGAAAGTTCAAATCCGATGCTGTTCCGGAAGAGCATATACGGGCGCTTATCGATGCCGCTCGGCTGGCGCCGTCAGGCAGCAATGCGCAGCCATGGCGGTTTAAGATCGTTACTGACGAAGCGAAAAGAGTGAAATTGGCGGAAGCGGCGTATGGTCAATCATTTGTTGCGCAGGCCCCTCTGGTTTTGGTGTGCTGTGCGGACATACAGGGCTATTTTACGGGCACGGCGTCTGGGATCCAGGATCTTGAAAAGGCCGGTGCGGTTGAAACGAGCTTAGTGCGACGCATCCGTGAGAGAGCCGAAGGGCTGAGAACAATGAAGGTGGAAGAGGTAATCCCACGCATCGTATTGAATGTCGGGATTGCCGTTGAACACATCGCGCTGCGGGCCTTGGATTTTGGCTTGGGGAGTTGCTGGGTGAGAATGATCGATGAACAAAAGATCAAGGACATTTTTAGGTGGGGTAATGCAATGCACGTCGTTGCACTGCTGCCGCTCGGCTACCCTGATGAGGCCCCTTCACCACGAACGCGTCGCTCTATCGAGGAGATCCTCCTGGCCTGAAATAGTCGCTAGGGCATACGGAAGTTTGGCAAAAAGGCAAATTCGCGCCTTGACTAAAAAGCGTATGCTTTTCAGATAGGTTTTGCTCCCTATCAACTAGGTTTTCATATTGCTTTTTGTCCTTCGCGAGGGGCTCTAAACGAGTTGGAAACTAGTTTCACACTCATGAACTATAAACTAATACCCAACTGTGTATTCTAGGAGGTGACAAAAAAAAATGATTGCAGCAACTATAAGCGCTATGGTTGCAATGGTGCAGCACATGGGCCCAATGGTGCAGCACTGTTGCATGAATGGATACCACGGAATGTGCCATCACATGCACTACTATCGTAGGCGGTGTTAGACATAGCCGCCGCATGTAGCCGTTTCGGAAGCGGTAGTTAGACATAGCCGCCGCATTTGGTGGCTACCCTTTTTTTCTATTTTTTTTCTTGCTTAGGAACAGATCGGCCCTTCTAGATTCGCGCGTGTAGTTTGTCAATCTATGGGATGCGCACGCCCCGTGTACACGCGGGCGGTTATACTGTTCACAATAAAACGAGACCTTAGGCAGATCACCGCGTCGCTCACACTTAGCGTAGTGCTCGAAGGGGTATGCTTTCGCAGATAATTAAGTTGGAAACTAGTTTCCCATACATGAATGATAAGCTAGTAACTAAGTATGCATGCCGGAGGTAAAAAAAATGTTTACTCTACCGGATATAAACGGCATAATTTTAGCATTAGAGCAAAATTTGCCGAACCATTGGATAGCATCGGCGTGGCAAGGCCCATCAAAAATGTGGACACAGGCGTGGCAAGGCCCATCAAAAATGTGGACACAGATGAACCACCAAGGAACACAGATCTACCACCAAGGGACACAGATGTACCAAGGATTTGCCAAGCACCTTCCAACCTTTGGTAAGGCGCCAAGCGGTGGCCAGCACAACACGCCCACTGGAGGGAACCCTGGCCAGCACAACACGCCCACTGGAGGGAACCCTGGCCAGCACAACACCCCCACTGGCGGGAACCCTGGTAAGTACCCACGCGGTAGTAAGCAGTAGTTGACGTAGCCACCATATGTGGTGGCTACTTTCTCTCTTTTTTCTCTTTTTTTCTAATTTTTTTGCATCTGGGTAGGTCTCTAAGGGTTTACTTCGATATGGTTTCAATCCTGACACTCGCCGGACGGCCCCTTATCCCGTTCTCGGCTGGCGAGATGCTCAACGTGAGCGGAGACGAGTCCGAGGGCAAGTCTACTTAATCTATGATAGCGAAAAAAAAGGCGTGTACCCTGCGTCGCTTTGAAGCTCCACGCGAGACACCTTATAGAGCGGGGCTGCTTAGGCGTCGCTCTCAGCATAGTAAGCATAGCTACGACTCGCACTCGAGTCTCTTGTGCACGCAGGCGCTGCACACAACCATTGGGACGATAGGATGCGTGGCTGGCAAATTTCTGCCTGGGCTCCATTTTTTCAGGCACCGGACCGGGCTGATAGAAATGCTTACAGGAAAGGCACAGCAACATCGCGATCTGCTCCTCGCCGATTTTGCTTGAAGTTGGTTTTCGTAAGGAAGTTGTGAAAGTAATAGGCTCAACGGCCTACGGCGCATCGTTGCAAATCTTTTGCAGGGGGGACACATATCACGGTCTCCCTGTCGCCGACAACCTCAACCCGCGGTAACTAACCAGTCATGTTCACCGGCAGCCCACGAATGGCACAACGCCCCCCCGTCCGAGCCCGTCACCATCTCCACTACGACAACGGCGTCCGTTAAGACGATGTCACCACGCGAACACCGACTCCAACGGCCAGATCACCGTCATCGCCAGCTTCGGCTCCTCTGGTGAACGCCTCTGCTACGCCACCTTCGCGGCGATAAACCTATACGGCATCGGCAAGCAGGATCTTGACGATAAATGTCCAATAGTTCATCGCGATTGGCAGTGGGCACGCATAAAAGGCCGGCCGGTCTGCGCGCGTAGCGGAGTCCCCGTCCCTCGGCGCTCTCCCCAGATGACCAGTGGCGCAGCTCGCTTACAAGCGTGAGCTGTTTGCCTGGCGGTGATTATGCTCTTGACGTCCAAAAAAACCGTCGATGGTATTGGCGGTGACCCCCCCTTGCCCACGCCGCCGTGAACGCACTGAAACCCGCACCGGCATCTCTTAGTGATGGCCGTCGTGCCATTCGTCCATCGACCACAGGTCTACGCTAAAGGAAAAAGTTCGAAGCTTTAAAGCCATTCGGTAGAACGTGTGTAGCGAGCCTTTCTGTTGAGAGATGACGATTTTTTTCTGCTTCGTGCCTAGATTTGTATGCCCAAGCCCGCCGTGACGTAGGCAGCCTTATTGGCAACGGTCATATTACCGGAACCGGCAAACACCAGTCCCACGAACTTGCCATCCTTGTATACCGCTGCACCGCTGTCACCTGCTGCGGTGAACTGTGCTTTGTTGTTGATAAGTATCTGATCTTGGAATACCGCATATTTCGTCTGCGTATACCAGACTTTTACCGACCCATTTGTGGCGATGACCTGACTTGCGGTCACGCCAGTAATCATCCCACTAGTGTATACGGTGTCTCCGGGGGCTACCGTACCCGTTCCGCTGATTGTGTCAAAACCGTTGTTGGCAGCGTTTAAGACCGCGTTCGGTGTATACCCGATTCCCTTCGACAGTGTGGCGTAAGCCGCATCTACACGGTTGCTAGCAAAATCATTGTTAAACACAATCGGCGTGTACCTGGTCAGAGTCCCGATTGCGTCAGCGGCTGTTCCTCCGTTGTATCCACCGGGTTGCCACGTGGCAGTATTGCTGACGAAATTGGCATTCCCATCCATCGCCAAGACGTGTGCGCAGCTCAGAACTTGCCCGCTACTCGTCACGAGTGCAATCGTGCCCCCTGCGCTTGGATTTGCCGCATTCCCGACGCTTGTTCCTCCGAACACAGGCCTGTTTGCAACGCTTCTACTATAGGAGCTGGCATAGGGGACGGCACTTTGAGACGTCGGGGGCTCGGCGGTCGCTGCCGACTCTAGCGCTTGTATCCTTCCCGTCTCGGCGCATCTCACCGTGATCCCGTCAAGTACTTTCGGGATTTTGTCACAGATCTGTTTGTTTTCGACAAAGACAACGATTTCATTACGTGCCTTATCTGATGCGATAGCGGAGACGCCTTGGATAGTAATGAGATTTGGCTCGTACTTCTCTTTGACGTCGTCGAGCGTTGGGCGTGCGGTACCTGGAGTTGTTCCAAACAGAGCAAGAAATATCCCCGCGACGCACAACACGATTACCACCCTATTCATGCTCACACCTCCCCCCTCTTGCTGATGCACCGATTGTAGATTCAGCAAGCAGTTTTGATTCACAGCCATATAAAGTTGTTTCGCTGCACGTCATTCCTTCTAGAGCTTGCGCGGCTACAGCACAGCAGGCGGTTTGCCTGGCTCAAGACCAAGCTCGAAAAAACGGCCGAATGTGTGATCGTCGGGTATGGCAAGAAGGCAAGGGAGATAGCCTCGTTGGCGCCTTGTCGTATAACCAACGGGCCCTCACTTACATTGGCGGTCGGGACGGCCTTTAGTGAATCAACGTCCCCCCGTACTCGCGCTGCTGATGCGATCGCACCCGTATCTTCCTTACAATCTGCCGCAGTTGCTGCCGGGCGCTGCCCGGGAGCCACGCATCGTACACGCGGTCTTGGAGGTACTGATGCGCTTTCCAATTACGCGAACACGTTCGTAGCAGTTTTTCGGCAGCCATATCGGCATAGTCGTTCTTGTAGTCTGCGAGTTCGAGCATGAGCTCGTCGACTTCCACGCACTCGTTGTTCACGTTTGAAAATGCGTGTGAACCCGGATAGTCATTGGCTGAAAGCGCGCGCGGAAGCGGTCTTGTGCCCGTCGCTAATACTCTCCAGCTTAGCACGCTGCTGTGACACAAACTTCCTGTCACGGTTTCCCGCACAAACTTCCTGTCACGGTTTCCCACACAATCACTGCTTCACGCGGCCTTATGAAACCACTCTGTGCAGTTTGGATCGGAGATGAACGTTATGGCAACAAACGTAACGAGCATAAAAAATGGCCCCTGTCTGTACGGACTTCGCTTCGGCTGCGAGAATACGACCAACGATCCGAACTGCAACAAGTGTGCGGAGCGCCTTGCTAGCGCCGTGGACAGCGTGCTTCGACCGACCGCACAAAGGAGCTAGACGAAAAACGTGTTGCAAGGCTCGCTACGACTTGTTTTGATTAACTGGTGCGAAGCTCTCTTGTGGGCCGACGAATTACAGCGTTTTGTGCGGTTTAGGCCGCTTCTGCCCCTGTACTTTCGATTGCTGATTTACGGCACCACCAAAAACTGGGCGACAAACTGTGAGGGCGCGTACGTGCTATCTCCCAGGTAGTCGATTTTCAGTGTGTGCCATCCCACCGCCAACTTAGCCGTGTCGTTGGGGTAAAGGTAGAGGCCTCCCGCCCCGCCCGGCAGTCCTCCGGGACAACCTTCCCAATATAGGGGTTGTGGCTTTGTGATATCCCATCTGCCGCCAGCCGCCTGGTTATCTATATAGTAGTTCGCCAAACCGCACGGGTGTTTGCCATTCGTGCCGTTGATCACGTAGCGGACTTGCTCAGAGCCTCCTTGCTTGAGCGCCACGTGATACGTCGGATAGTCAAGCCATAACGCAGGCTGGCCCATATATCCCTCCCAAACGCTGATGGTTGTGGCGATCCGACCCCCCGCTGGGGTGGAGAGGGGTGAGGGCGTCACAATCAGAGATGGTGTGATCGGAATTGTTGTCGGTTGGCCAAGCGATGGCGTGGCGCTAGCGCTGGTTGAGGCTCTTTGCGTCGACGGGGTTGGAGTTGCGGGGTTTGCGGAAGTGCAGCCGGCCACGATTACGAGGACGCTCACGAGAACCAGCACGACGCTCATTATCGCGACTTTTTTTACCATGCGGTTGACCTCTTATCTCGTTTGGGCTCTAAATAAGCAAAGACAGAGACATAAAAAGCTGTTTTTGCCGCTTAAGCATTTTCTTTCGATCTCGGATTTTGCGCGACGTTTGGAGAAAAAGACAGGTGCGCTGACAGACTTTTTTCATATCGAGCAGGGCTACCAAATTCGGCCGAACCTACTATAGTAAAACCGTTTCAGAGGGTCACGGGGGAGCTGGCAAGTATTCATACGCACCGATCCAGACGTACTGATCAGTCTGCACAATTACACTACCTGGAGCTCTTAGCGAAGCACCTGTATCATAAATTGTATAAACGGTCGTAGCGTTCCCTTTTGCGCGCTGATTCGCTTCTGGACTGAGCTTGCTCGGATACGAGGTCGCCACCAACCGGTAACCAGCGTTGTTATTATTGACGTATGTTGTCGCCGCGTCGGGAGAACCGAACCGGATCAGCGTGACGTTTTCACTGTAGGTGAGATTTACCGCACTGTTCGTAGATGATGGGTATGTCCACGCATCTTGTATCTGCGCAGATGATGCGTTTATCGACGTGACCCGCCACGCGGTCAAATTATTTGGATGTTCGGCCTTCAGCGTAGCGTTGTACGCCTCGATGTATTGCGCAAGCTGCGGGTCTGGCGGCGCCACTGGCGTCGTGGTCGACTTGATGCAACCGGCCATGGATATGGATGCGACGATAAGGAGCGCAATGACCGCTGCCTCTTTTTTTGCCATCCGTTTCGCCTTCTTCAACGCCCTGTGCATTCAAAAGAATTATTCAAATACGTTGCATGGATGAAAAGAAACTTAAGTCTTTCTGAGCGGGTGTCTACGCGCAGCAAGAAGCGGCGAGCGGCTTTCGCCACAGCCCGTGGTGGTCGAATACCGATTGGGGTGGTTGGGCGATCATTACGTGCCTAGTTCCTTTATCGGTGGACCAGTCGGCGTTCAATCTGGCCGCACTGAGTGCGAAGGTGTGGGTTGTCTACGAGGACAAGTCACCGTCTGGGTGTCACCAGTCGCAACAAATATCCCAGAAAGACCCGCTGCGTCCTCGCAACTCGCGCAAGTACCGCCTCCGTGGAATAAAACGTCGCTTTAACGACTGCCGCCTCGCTCCGCGGTGAATAAAACGCGTAAATAGGGATCCCGATTGCAATCGTTATGAGTCCAAGAATGACCGTTGTTATGCCGCTTTCGAAGATCAAAAGCGCTGACAAAAGTATGCCGGCGACAGGGATAATCGGCCCGGTCATTTTTTCAATGACAGTGCGGCCCGCTCTAATCCGCAGCGCTCTCGTAGTGCGAGAACCACTGAACTGGTGACAAGATATACGAATGCAAGGTTGAAGGTCGAGAAGAGGATGAGCTGACTCAAGCCCCCGAACAGTGAGAGGCCCAATGCAAGAACGCCTTGGACGATAAGATTCTTATGCGGGGTGCCGTATCGCCCGTGAAGGTCGCTAAAAAAACGTGGAAAGAGACCGTCGAGTGAGATAGCATAGGATAGTCGGGATGTCGACAATGTGCCCGACTCATCGGACCCGGAAACGGATATCAGCGCGCCACAGCCGAGTATGAGGCCGCCGATCAGTGCCAGCGTAGGTGTGAGTGAAAACGCCACGCTGCCAGCGGTGGCAAGAGGCGCGGGATCGAACTGGAGCGACGTCCAGTTAACGACGCCTATGATGACGAAGTTCGTCGATAGGTAGAACAGCGTGACTATCGCCATTCCGATGATGATGGCCTTCGGTATCGTCCGGGTCGGATTTTCAATCTCGTTCGATGGAATAACGGCTAGTTCAAACCCGGCGTACGCCCAGAAGATCAAAACGAGCGCCTGTCCAAAGTGGTCGAAGCCGAGCGGGGCAGAGGGCACTAAGTTCGCATAGGTTGCCGACAATTAAATGCCATATAGATCGCCCCCGCGACGATCAACAGCAGAAGAGGGCTTAGCTTCGCAATTGTGAGAATGTCGTTGGCGCGTCCTGCCACCTTCGTCCCGCGTACATTGACGTAGGTGATCGACGCGATGAAGAGCACCTTAATAATCACGCCCTCCACAGTGGTGAGGCCAGGGAAGAAAAACGTGAAGTACCGCACGAAGGCGACGGGAAAAACGGCGAGCGCCGCCACTTCGGCGACCCAGAGCGGCCAGCCGACGATAAACCCCGCGAAATCCCCCCAGACCTCCCGTGCGTACGCGTAGGCGCCGCTGACCCACGGCACGAGCGTTGCGCATTCGGCAAAGTTGAGCGCTATGATAATGGCGATCAGTCCGGCCGCCACCCACGCGACGAGGCTTGCAGGCCCGAGATACAGGCTACCTAAGGAGGCGACGACGTAGATGTCGGCGCCGACAATTGCCCCGACGAGCAAGTTCGTAACGTCAAAGAGGCTAAGCTTTTTCAACGGTGCGCTGGGCTGCATGCGATTAGTCTGACAAACGGGCCTATCAATAGTCCGAACCATCAAGGACCGCATCGGCAATGAAAGCGAGCAGATGTGTCGCCCATCATGTTAGTGATTTGCTATCGTCTATTGCGCCTAACGTTTCGTCGCCACTTTTCAGCTCTTCAACAAGCCCGCTTGCGGTCTCCGTGTGCGAATCCCCCTCTGCTGTCCGTACGTGTGATCGCATATATGCCTTTCTCCTGACTCAGGCTAAACAGCTGCAAGCCGATGGCTGCGCTGGAACAGTCTTACTGCGCCTTATGCGTTTGGTAGGTGTCGTGGTAATCCGGTACACCTCATAACACGTGCATCGGCCGCTAAAAGTCCCAATAGCGGACGGTAGCGGACGGTGGTTTGCCATCGCCGTTCAGGTGATTGTGTCTTCTAGGAGCGTGAGTAGGTCATTAAGCGACTCTACAGCGCGCTCGTAAATTGGCGGATCGCTATTATCTCTGATACGACACACCGTGTGCATCCCCAATTGCGCCGCGGTCTCTAGGTTTCGCGGCTGGTCGTCCACGAAAACGCACCGGTGTGGTGCAACTCTGAGTGATCGTAGAAGGATTTGATACAGGCGACTGTCAGGCTTCCTGAAGCCGTAATCGCCGCTGATAACGACTGACGTGAAGAGTCGGTCGAGGGCGAAGCGCCTTCTAAGATAGGCGGACCACTCGCTCACGTCGTTCGACAGCATAGCAAGCACATAACGCTTCTTCAATCGTTCTGCGACGGCAACAAAGTCAGGATCGAGCTTCAGCTGCGTGTCGAGGTACTCTCGTTCGCAGGCGGGCGCAC
>DASPOC010000055.1:0-7670 GCA_035626195.1 Bathyarchaeia archaeon
TCCAGAGAACGCCATTAGCGTCGACCGCAAAGACGTTGACGTACCCAGCATTAGTCCAGGTGGTCACGGCGGGGCCGGTGCCGGCCATCGTTGTGCCACTCACGCTCGCCGCGCTGCTTACCACAGCAAAAAGTGAGACGAACATAAGAGTCGCAAGGAAGATGCTCGTCGTAATACGTTTATTGTTCATTCGTTTTGCCCTCCTTGATATCGTTCGCTTGCCTTGTCGGGTCAGAGACTTAGCAGCTTGCCGAAATAAGGGTTCTAGTGAAGACCCGTTCGACTTGTCGCTATAAACTCGCACTGCTTAGTGGCGCAGCCGTGACAGTTTAGCGGCTGCACAGGACGACCCAACAGCTTACACTGTTCGCTCATTTTTCATTTGCCGAAAAATAAGGGCTCTAGTCAAACTGCTTTCCCTCGCCCTCAACGATGTGAGGCCGACAACCATAAACCAGCCCATAACCATAAACAAAATTGTTGCCGGCAACGAAATGATAAATGTCATAATCAGCACGCAGCCCGTTTCAAACTTTATTCGCGCACTAGGTGTCGGCAGGCCGCTTTCTTTCTCTTTCGCGTCCATCTGTCTCATACCTCCAAAGTAAATGGAAGCCGAAGAACTACGTCAACGCATCCCTCATATACTATATAGAACTCCAGAGAGGCGTCTTTTTGAAAGAACGGGGGGGCCAACGGAACACGCTATACTATCCTTGGTCCGCGCACGTATCAAACGCAGATGATGCTAGATACCGGCTCAGCCAATAGCCCAACGCGAATAAAGCTCCACGAAGTTGTCATACTGGAAAATAGTTCGGCCTTTAAAGCATGAGTGGACTCTGAGTAGTACCAACGTTGGTAGACGCTCGATATCCCCTCGGGCAAACTCGGACAGTGAAATTTCTGAAGTAGGGGCTATCGTCACAGATATAGTGGCTCTTGTCAATGGAATCGATATATTTTGTGGCGTCCTGTGTCGTAGCAAATGCCATAAATATTAGATGCACAGGAACAAGTGAAACAGCAGAACGCTTATCCGAAAAGCACTTGTACTGTAATTGTTTCGAAGCGGTGGCGAAAGCGCTGTCTTTACCGAATAATGAAGGTGAGAGATGGCAAGCGATGAAGAGCTGATGAGAATAGCGGAAACGGGCCGAGGAAAAAGTGGGATTTTATACCCACTTCACCATTTATGTCGCGGTAAATCTGCTGCTCGTCCTTGTCTCGTGGTTTTCGGGCGCAGGGTTCCCGTGGTTCATCTTTGTGTTCGTGTTTTGGGAACTGGCACAGTCGCCCACGGGCCCTGCGTGTTTGTGGGAACCGCATGGCGGACAGAATGGTCGCTAGCGAGTATGAGAAGCTTAAAAAAGGGAGAGAATGACTCAAAGAAAGATATTTGCGGAGCAGCAATGCAGCGCAAACAAAAACAGCTATTGGTGAGAATGTGCCAAAAAAGGTATTAATCGCATATGGAAGCCGTTACGGCAGCACTTCTGAGATCGCCAGCGCGATGGCACAGACCTTTGAAAAAGAGGGCTTGGAACCTCAGTTGCTCGATCTTGAGCAGACTAAGCAGCAGCAATGGCCCTCATTGACCTCCTTCGACAGCGTCCTCGTCGGCTCCGGCATCAGGATGTCTCGATGGACGCGGTCGGCCACGAAGTTTCTGACAAAGCACACCGACGAAATCAAGACGTTGAAGTCGAAAGGACTCGTTTTGGGAGTTTTCGTGAGCTGTGGGATGGCATCAACTCCCGGCAAACAAGAGGAGGCGCGACAGAAGTATGTAGGCAAGATCCTCGATGAAGACGGCATCTCCGGCGCCGTAGACGCATACGACGCCTTTGGTGGGGTGTACGACCTCTCTCCGTCGGCTCGGATGGGTTTCCTTGACAAGAGAATGCTTTCTATGGCGGCAAAACAGTTGGCCAAAGATGGCGTCAGCCTTAAGGAGGGGACGCGGAATGATTTGCGGGATTGGGATCAGATTCAAGCGTTCACTTCGCACGTCGCTCAGCTGATTAAGCAAGAGAATAAATTGACCTCGACGTAACGCTTCTTCTTCGGAACGATGGGTCACGCAGATCTCATGAGCGTCGCGCTTTTGCCGATATTACGCTTCAGATGAAGGCCAGGCAGCTCGTAGGCGTTAAAGCAGACAGAGCTATATGCACTAAGGACTGCAACCGCCCGGGCCTTCAGCGCAGCGCCTTACACGTTCTATTGGTGATCTGGCTAACCTGACAGACTGTTATAATTTTGCGATCGCCTACTTCTCCACACTTCTGAACTGATGTAACGTTGCACCTATCGTCACTGCCGCGAACACCGCTATAACTGCATACGCGGCCAGAATGGTGCTCCAATCAAATCCTGTGGACATTAATGCTCTGACCGCGTTGACTGCGTAACTGAACGGGTTGACATTCGAAAACGCTTGCGCCCAGCTCGGAAGGAACTCGTATGGCACGAGCGCCGTGCTCACAAACATGAGAGGGAATATAATCACAAGATCCAACCCTGCGACTACTTGCGCACTCTTTGTGGTGACTCCGATTGCCATCGTCAGCCCTGACATAGACAACCCAAAGAAAGCGGCAGTGAAAAGAATCAGCAGAATTCCCGGGGCCCCTGTTACGACGGTTACACCGAGAGCGTACGCAAGTGCAAGCGTTATGCCAGCAGGGATGAGCACCATGATCGTATCGTTCATTAATCGTCCAAACAGAATGGCCGGCCTGTTCACCGGCGTCACGAGCATCTTTGAAAGAAATCCTGAATTGATATCTTCAACAACGGCGGTTCCTGAGTACTGTGCATTAATCAACGGGTTTAAAACAATGATGCCAGCCGTTGCGAATTGGACATAGCCGCCGGCAGGGAATCCTGGGAGGTTCCCAAACTGCGTGAAAATTTGCGTGAAGAGAACGAGGAACAGCACTGGTAGGGCGAGCGTACCGAAAATGATGACAGGCGTCCGTATGGTCTTTTTCCCGGCCCTGATGAAGAGGTGCCACACGTCAAAGAGAGGGTCGTGATCCATCTTCCATCGCCTCACATGTAGGGTTTCCACGTATCTACTTTCGACAGTTCTTCTGATCGTATCCGTCTTCCCGTGTGCTGCAGAAAGACGTCATCCAGCGAGGCAGATGCGACGCTGATTGACGTCAAGCGAATCTCGTTCTCGTCAAATAGTCGTACGATATCGGGAACGAGAGCGCTCGCGTTCTTAGCATATGCCGCCAGTCCCGTTTCGCTATCGAGGACTTTTGTGACGCCCTGAATGCCGTTGACAAGCCGCTTTGACCTGTCTTTTACGCCACTGTCCGAGTTGGCGAATGACATCGTGATTGTATCACCGCCTAGTTGGTGCTTCAGCTCAACAGGAGAGCCGCTCACAACAATCTCCCCGTGATCAAGTATTGCGAGCCGGTGACAGAGCCTATCGGCTTCTTCCATCTGCTGGGTCGTCAAAAAAACCGTAACACCCTCGTCTCTGTTCAGCGTTTCGAGGTGGTCCCAGATTGCGACGCGCGATTGCGGATCGAGCCCCGAGGTCGGCTCGTCGAGAAAGAGAACGCGTGGTTTGTGCACAAGCGTAGACGCTAGATCGAGCCGCTTTTTCATCCCTCCCGAGTACTGTGCGGCCCTCTTGTCAGCGACGTCCGAGAGCTCGACGAGTGTGAGCAGTTCGTCCACACGTTTTTTGAGGGCGGTACCGTGCAACCGCTGGAGGTGCCCCTGGAGCGTGAGGTTCTCGCGACCCGTCAGGTCTCCATCCAGAATGGTTTCTTGGCGTTGAACGCCGATAACTTCGCGTATCTCTCGGGCATCTATATCAACATCGTAGCCAGCAACGGTCACAGAACCAGAGGTTTTCTTCAGCAGTGTCGTGAGAACCTGGATCGTAGTGCTCTTTCCCGCGCCGTTCGGGCCGAGGAACCCGAAGAACTCGCCCTCTCTCACACTGAACGAGATCTCATCAACAGCCCGTGTACCGCCAGGATACACTTTGACTAGGTTTTCAACTGTAATGATATCTGACGCTCCGTCCGTGGCCGTCGGCGTTGCGATAGCTTTTACTGCCGCTCCGTCCGTGGCCGTCGGTAAGAAGCGCAAGCCGTTGTGCAGTACGATCTTTTCATGCTCTTGAATTTCCAGATGGGTTCCTTTCGCCGCTTTAACGTTCTCGAAAGTCATAAACCACCCTCAATTTTAGCACCAGTGGCTGTGCACGGAGTCAGCGTCGGATTGGCACACCAGCTTCGAGATACCTTCTGACAAGCTCAGTCCTGATTTTTGCCACATAATTCTCTAAGTGATTTTTAGGCCAACCTAATATATATCATTTTAGGTCAGCCTAATATGGTTGTGTTATGGCTAGCGGCAGACCCGTCTTGGAAGAGATGAAGCCACTCGCGCATCAAGTCTCGCTCGGAAATCTTGTGCAGCAGCATCCTGTTCACGTGCCCGGCCATGTAAGTGACGATTTGGAGTTTAGCGCTGCCAGGTTTCTTTTTCTGCGAAAATGCACGGACTAGGATAGCGAGAATGTTTCTTTTGCCACTTCCTTGGCTAACCATCGCCTAAAACTGAAGTCCTTAGAAATTCGATACAATAACTTGCTGTCTGAACTCCAATAACGAGTAAGAGACTGAAAGTTCAAAACGACTGATGGGTTCGCCTATAGTGTTAAAAATCGTCGGAGCACTGCCTAAATGGTCTAAAAGTCTCTTAAAAGTCTTTTACATCAAAAGTGTTAACTATGTTGAATATGATCGGTAGGTTTTTCCTACGAGATACGCAATTAGGCCACACAGCCATAAGGAAGTGAATACTCGTGCGTTCCTTGCCGCTGATCGTTGACGCGGTACCGTTCATTATTCTGGTTCTTGCTCGGGGCAATTCTAATATGGACGTCGGAGGAGAGAGCGGACTGGAGACCGCGCCGCACACACCGTTGTAGTGAAGGCGTAGTAGGGGTTTTGCCCCCCTTTTCTTTTTTCTTCAAGATTTTGTGCCTTTTAGCAAAACGGCAGCGGTCTAATAATTCTTGGCTAGGCCTAGTTAACCGATACGGGGATATTACAGCAAGTTTCCTTTTTCTGTCGCTTCGCTCCTTGACCATTCTTTCTTTTTTCGACTTCTTCTGTTTTCTAAGCCCCGTTCACAAACTAACGAAAACAGGCTAGGCAGGCAATGAGGTGTCATCACTCACTGTTACTTGCACCCGCCTACCTAAGAGATTCTGACCGCCGTTTGACGCTCCTTGATAGACGAAACGTCTGCTTGAGTTCCAGCGGACGACCTCGACTAAAAATGGGCTCTAAACGAAGTATCTATACATATTCTCCAATGAATCTCTTTTTAGCTTCCTAACACCTAGCCGGGCTTATGGGAGAAAAAGCAATAGAAGTTCTAAAAAAAATAGAGAAGAATAAGACGAAGTCAATCATGCTGCCTGATGAATCGTGGCGCTGGGATACAATTCTGGAGCAGAAAGCTGACGAATCTAAATCTGAATCTGAGGAAGCAGAAGAGGGTTGGTTTGAGAATTGGCTAGACTAGGACTAGCTTAGACTAGGTCGATTCGACGGGTCATCTCGGTCCGACATCTCTCCAATACTTAAAGTATACATTATAAACGTGCTCCTGTAGTAGGTGCCGACACGTGGCTCCAATCGACTGCTTGAAAGCAAGAGTCAGCTAAAAGGATTCGAGTCTGAACATAACCTCTGTGGATCCGCCGTTGACGGACAGCGACTGACGGCGACTTGAGACGCCGTGCCTTTCTAAGCTGTTAAAGCCGAGAGCAAAAAAGGATCAGAAGGTACTGGTAAGAGTTGTTTCGATTTCGTTGATGCAGCATCTACACCTTTGTTTGTCGCGGAAGGTAACGAAAATGGATGAAGGTTGACTTAAACAATGTCGAGGAAATGCTACTGATCCCGTTATGGGGTCGAGCACAAGCAAGCAAAGCGCATAATTCGCTGCTTAACGACCCGAAAGCGATTGAAATCATTGACCACATGGATTATGACTTCTCAAAACTCGCTCGGCGCAGATTTTCAGACGAGATTTCTGGTTCGTTATACGGGCACAACAGTTCGACGATAAAATACAAGCTTATGTTGCGGAGCATCCACGCGCATCGATCGTGAATATCAGCGCTGGACTCGACACCATGTTTTACCGCGTGGACAACGGGTCGATTCGTTGGTATGACATTGACCTTCCGAACGTCATTGCTCTCAGAAGACAGTTGCTTCCTGAAACCGCCAGAACGACGTTGATCGCCCGATCCATATTCGATCCGAGCTGGTTATTCGGATACCAAGCCCACTCAAGATGGCGTGTTTCTGATGGCCGCAGGCGTCTTGTTCTATTTTGATGAGGCCCAGGTACGACCGTTCTCTTCGTCGCTGGCAGATAACCTTCCCGGAGCTGAAATTGTGTTTGACACGTTGCCTAAACTCGCTGTTGTTTTTATGAACTGGAACGTGCGTAACGCGGGAATGAAAGGGGCCACGGTTAAATGGGCGCTAAGAGATGCGGATGAAATCGCGAAGTGGGACAACCGCATTACGGTGATCGATCAGGTCCCGTTGTTCAGAAATATCTCGCGAGATCCTTTGTAGGGCGTAGGCACTCGCAGATTCATGGATTTCAGTGACAGATTCAAGACCCTAAACATTTTTCATTTACGGGTGTAATAGGGAGTATTTCGCGAATCCATCTTCTCGAGGACTTGGAGTGACGTCTCATGATCGAGCGCCATTTAGCCGGAACTTGGGTTGCCTGCTCGACGCACCGTTTGACGAGGTCGAGGTCGATATCTCAGACGATGTACCAAGCGCGGAGGGCGTATCCTAGCTCTGCCCGACCGAATTGGGCTGCATCTGTGAAATCTCCTGCCGACAAATGCTTTGTGCCGCTTGAAGTATAATCCTTTAGCGGCAACTCGCTGACTGCACGCGGCTAAAAACCTGGCTGATGTGATCCGGAGCAATACGCGTGTCTACCATGCTGCATGTAAGTATTGCTTTCTAGTCACAACAGTTTAGCGCGTGGCAGCAAATTCATCGGCGGGTCGTGTCCAGATTGATATTAATTACGGGAAGGCCAAAATAGTCTGCAAGATCTGGGCCCGCTCGCGCTTCGTCAGCCTTCTGGTGATAAAATCGAGGAATGGAACCGCACGTCTGAGTTCAGCCGTTGTAAAATGGGTACGCGCAACGTTGAGCACAACAGTCGGATCAACGCTCAGACTCAAATGGCTTATGGTACTCATAAGGTCGTAGTCCAAGGCGCGTTCTAGGCTCCCTGTGAGGCGAAGATAATCGATGAGACACATTCCGCGGTCCTGTGTCGCTAAAAAGTTATCACGCCGGATATCTCCGTGCACGAGTTGGTGTCGGCGCAGCTGTTTGACGAGCCTGAACACGGCGTTGAGATTGTGTTCTGTGAGTTCGACGCGTTCAAGCGGCGCCCCGCTTACGAATTCCATGAGCAGCGCTGCTCCCGTGGTCAACTCGAACACGCCGAGTGGCGTGGGCACGAAGATGTTCGCTCGTTTCGCTGCCTTGAGAAAGCGTGCTTCGTGCTGCAAGAGCTCGTATGCGGAGGCGCTGCCGTCAAATGAGATATCGACGATGCCGTTCCGTGCG
>DASPOC010000056.1:0-10069 GCA_035626195.1 Bathyarchaeia archaeon
CCCTATGCTGCAGGTGCTCACGCGCAAGGCGTTCGGTGCCGCGGGCCTGCACTGTTGCATTGGGAACGCCGAACGTCTCCCCGTTCGCACCGGCGCCGTGGACTACGTTTTTGCTAACATGTGCCTCCATCACGTCGCGCACCCCGCAGCAGCGATAGGTGAGATGGCGCGGATTCTCAAGAAAGGAGGCACGCTGATCATCACCGACCTCGATGAGCACGCGTTCGTGTTTCTCACAGAGGAGCGCACCGATCGATGGATGGGGTTTAGGAGGGAGGATATGCGCACGTGGTTTGCCCAGGCGGGACTGAAGGACATCGTAGTAGGGGACACTGGAGAGAGCGCGAGCGTGCCATCGGACTCTATTGACGACTGCGCTGACATCAGCATATTTATAGGACAGGGCACGAAATGAAGTGAGTTAAGGCTCAGTTTCTTTCGCCAGCACCAGGAGTTGCACTATGACAAAGGTTATCGCCATCAACGGAAGCGCACGAAAGGACGGCAACACCGCCATCCTTATCCGACGCATGCTCGTGGAACTCGAAAACGAAGGCATTGAGACCGAACTGGTCCAGCTTGCCGGCAACAAGGTTCAGGGATGCACCGCTTGCATGAAATGCTTTGAAAACAGGGACCGGCGGTGCGTGCTTGACGACGATATCGTCAACGACTGCATCGAGAAGATGGCCGGAGCCGAAGGGATTATCCTGGGTTCTCCGGTCTACTTCAGCGATGTCACTGCCGAGATGAAGGCACTGGTCGACCGGGCCGGTTTCGTTTCCTTTGCAAACGACGGGCTCTTCAAGCGCAAAGTGGGATCGGCCGTCGTCGCGCAGAGGCGGACTGGCGCGATGCATTCTCTTGATACGCTGTTCCACTTCCTGCTCAGCGCTGACATGATCGTTCCGGGTCGCCCCTCGATTGGAATCGGGAGGGATATCGGTGACGTTGACAATGATGATGAAGGCATCGCGTCGGCAAAGAATGCGGGCAGAAACATGGCGTGGCTTCTGAAGGCTGTGACAAGATAACGGCATCCTGCAGGAAGAGGGGTCTATGCAAACTTAAGCATCTGCCGTGGCCAACAAAGGCCCGAAGAATAAACGGAGTGAGAGACGGCCGGATTTCGCATTTAAGCGTGCGTGCCCAGAAAAGACGACAAGCCGAAAATTTTTTTGCCGGGCGAGGCTGGCCCGAATATTTCGAAGTACTGTCACAACGAGGAGTGTTCATCTACTGCGCGGCCAACGGTTAAGCGTGTAGTAAAGAGGGTGTAGGGAGCGTAGTCGTTCGAACGACGGCGTCACACGCCGGCCTGCGGCATAATGCGTTGTATAGATAAGCGTCGTTTCGAAAGACGCCACTCCGGAGTTCTCTATAGTGTATAAGGGATGCGTTGACTAGGTCGTCCGCCTCTCTTTGCCATGGAGGTGAGAGAAAAGATGCACGAAAAAAAGAGAACGGAGAACCCCCTCAAGTGGTTTATCCTGCCGAACGAATCGTACAAGTGGGACTTCATCCTCGACAAGTACGCAGGTGAGGAGGCTGACCAGGAGGCGGCGCCAGAACGCCGGGGGATTGAAAAGCTCGGTGATGACGGCTTTGATAAAGACTATGTCATCACGCGCAGGAGACGAAAACAGTGGGGCCGCTACTGCTATTGAGCGGCAGAGCGCCAGCTAGTTTCTAATGCATACTTATACTTGTTTAAGGGCACTAAGCGCGGCGATGGCAATATCGTTCTTGGCCTCGTCGATTCATTAGGCCGCCTATCTTTGCGTCTCTTTCTACCGGGTAAAGGCTGCATTTAGTCAACTTCCATCCTAGAAAATGCATAGGCACCTAGGAAAAGGAAGAGCAGTGCGAAAGCGACAATGACAGTCAAATCCAGCCACGGGGGAAGGATGAATACGCCGGTCAGGAGCCCCCGTACCCCGTCAACGCCATACGTAAGGGGATTGATGAATTGTAGCTGATACAAAACAGGAATGCCCCTGATCACGGTAATTGGCAGCAAGGCACCAGACAGGAAAAACATCGGAAACTCGATCATCCGTATAATAGTCGTAAATCCCTCGGTGTTCTCGATCATGGCGCCAAGCGTCAAGCCGAAACCAACGAAGGCAAAGAACATAATAATCATGAAGCCCATCGCCAAGAGGAAACCAGCAACGCTAATTATTCTGAAACCAAGCCACGTGCCGAGGATAAGAGCTATTCCTATCGTGGTCAGTGCTTGAATGAGCGCGATCGTCAGCGCTCCTAAGCTCCTGCCTATCATAAGCGATGTACGGCGCACAGGAGCGACCATCACCTCCTTCAGGAACCCGAACTCCTTGTCCCAGAGGACGGTGACCCCACTATTCGTACCTCCGAATAGCAGACCCATGCTGACAATTCCTGGAACAATGAACGCGAAGAAGGGCAATCCCCCGGGCACACTCTGGCTTGCTCCACTTGCAAAGATCTCACTCAGCGGAATACCTAAAAAAAGAAGCCAGATTAACGGCGAGGCGAATGTGGCGAGGATTCGCGATCGCATGGCGAAGAATCGTATCAATTCCCGCAGCCACATGCTGTAAATTGGCTCGCCCTCAAATAGCGGTTTGTGAATCACTTCGTGCACTTCCATTTTAGCATCGCCCCGCGTTTAGTTCCAATCTCATCTACCCGCCTTCAGCCTCTCGTATCGTCCTACCGGTGAAGTACAAAAAGACGTCCTCGAGGCTCGGTTCATGCTCATCTATAGATGTAATGACAAATCCATGCGTATCTGCAAAGTCTATGAGGTCAGCCACCCTCCCCTCACCGCTTTCCGCATTTAACAATATCGAATTGCTGTATTCCTCAGCACGCGTTATCCAGTCAAGCTCGTTTACCTTCTCCATGAACGTAGCCCTCTTCTCTCCTCCGTCAGCAATTTGAAGTGAGATTAAATCGGAACCTACAGCCTCCTTCAGCTTCTGAGGCGTATCCAGCGCTATTATCTTTGCCTTGTCGATAATAGCCACGCGATCACAGAGATAATTCGCCTCCTCTATAAAATGCGTAGTGAGCGAGACGGTTACTCCCTCGATCTCCCTCGCCCTCTTTATCTGGTTCCACAAATCCATCCTCGCCTTTATATCAAATCCTATGGTCGGTTCGTCGAGGAACACGACGTCCGGACGAGTCATGAAGCCTCTTGCCACTTCAAATCGACGACGAACGCCTTCTGGCAAATTGTGAAGCTTGATGTTCTCTTTTCCTTTCAGCTCAAGCAAATCGAGGACCTCGTCTATCTTGTTCTCCCTTTCCTCCCTGCTCATTTCGTACATTCTGGCGTGAAAATCAAGGTTCTGTCTGCCCGTTAGATAGTCATCGCTGGATCGGTCTTGGAAAACAATTCCAATATGCCTTCTGACTTCGTCACTATCTTTGACCACGTCGTACCCACAGATCTCGGCTGAACCTGAAGTCGGATGCAGCAGTGTTGTCAGCATCTTTATGGCCGTTGATTTTCCCGCTCCGTTTGGACCGAGGAACCCGAATATTTCACCTCTCTTGACCGTGAAGTTGATGTGGTCAACCGCAACAAAGTCGCCGAACTTCTTCGTAAGCTCGTGTACCCCTATTACGTCTTCCGTCATTCATCGTGCTCCTCTACGCTCTTCTTCACGTAGTGCAATAAAACATCATTCAATTTTGGCGTGCTTGATTTTATAGAGGAGATGCTAAATCCGTGTGTTTTGGCCATTCTGACGATCTCTGGTATCCCTATACTTTTGTCCTTGAGGCTCAGCACTAATGTGCCTTGGCCTTGACTTTCAACGCTTTTTGCCCAGGGCATCTCCCGCAGCAGTCTCGCGAACTCTTCCTGCGAGCCCTTTGATACCTTAAGCGTTATCAGATTCTCACCGATTGAGCCTTTTAGCGCCTCCGGGGTATTTAACGCGACTATCTTGCCTTCGTGCAAAATTGCTATTCTGTTACAGAGATAATCGGCTTCGTCAAGATATGACGTAGCTAAAAGAACCGTTGCCCCCATCTGCTTGTTCACTCGTCGGAGGTAATCCCAGAGGTATCTTCGCGTCTGCACGTCCAGCCCTATCGTCGGCTCATCCAGGAGGAGGACCCTAGGAGAGGTGAGCATTCCTCTCGCTATCTCCAGCCTTCGCAGCATCCCCCCGGAGTAATCCCTCACTTTCGCATTAGCATGTTGTTCAAGGCCGACAGTCTTTAAGACCTCAGCCACCCGCTTCTCCCTCTCTTGTTTTGGGAGACTGTACATGCGTGCGGCAAAATCCAGGTTCTGCTTTCCTGTAAGGTAGATGTCAACGGCCTCTTCCTCGAATACAAACCCGATAGAGCGCCGCACGCCGTCCTTCTCCTTCATGACGTCATAACCGCACACGGTAGCGCTGCCGGAATCAGGATTTAGAAGAGATGATACCATTAACATCGTTGTTGTCTTCCCAGCTCCGTTTAAGCCGACAAGCCCGAAGATTTCGCCCTCAAACACCTCGAAGTTGATAGCATCTACTGCAGTAACGTTGCCGAACGTTTTCCTAAGATTACGTGCCACAAGAATCGCCTTCCTGTCGTTGTCGCGCGTGACGCCTGGGGGTACGTTCAGCTCATTGACTGCTTTCAGCTCTGCAACCCTACGAGTGAGGTTCTCTGTCGTGAGCATAGACATAGTCTAACGTCACCTCTCATGTTCATGTGCTGGCAGCGAAGACAGTTCGCAGCGTTTCCACGGCTTTGTCGATTACTTCTCTATTGTCGGCATTCACACCGCTGAGTTTGTCTGCTAGATATGACACAGTTCCTTGGGTAGAGGCCTCCAAAATCGCGAGTCCTTGAACAGTGACGGTCAGCCGTACGCGTCGTCTATCCCCGGGATGATCGTTCCGTGCCATCAAACCCCGCTCGATGAGATTGTCCACGAGCCTAGACGTGGAAGGGGGGGTCAGCCCCATGTGATGTGCCACCTCCCAGAGCGAAGAACCTTCATTGCGGTTCACAAAAGCCAATGCGCGGAACTGCGGGACGGTCAAGTCTAGCGACCGCCGACCGCGCATCTCAGATCGTATATCCTGCATAATAATTGGAACCACTTCAAGCAGCTTACGGGCGGATTCTTCTAGCTCTTCGGTCATACTAATTGCACCTGCTAATAATTAGATATTCTAACTATTTAATCCTTGCATGGGGGCCGCCCTATTAATTTACTCATATGTGGTCTCACGAAACGACAAAAAGAAAGCAGCATTATGAAAGACTATTAACAAGTCGCTAACTCAGCTGATGTTGAGGTTTTAAAATGGTATCTGAAAAAGCACTTTCAAGGAAAAAACAAGGACCTGAATCAATTATCACAGCAGATTGTTCAGCAACTATCAACTGAAGGCTGCAAAACACAGTCATCCACTGCGCCTTTGGGAATGGTCATACAGGCGACAAGGCTGGGATTTTGCGGGACATCATCACTGCGGACAGAGCGTTCACTATCCTTATAATGGGTCAGCCGAATGATTTTTCCATCCACACAGGCATGGGCAAGTTGATCCAGAACCTGGCGGTGGCAGCAGCCGAAACCCTCTTGCAAACTTGGCTGTTTCTTGCTGCCACTACCGTCTCCGTCTCGATTGTTTCTTCCGGCGCCCAGTAGGGCCGATTCACGAAAAATGTGTTGATCTCGGCGGGATCTTCAATGAGTCGAACCTCGTAATAGGGAGAGTACCAGTTCACGAACACACCGTCGCGGTGCGCTGTGACGTGCAGATAGACCCATCCAGTGTGGTTCGCAAAGACGTGGAACTTGAGCGCTGCCATATCGTGACGGCGCAACTCTTCCACGAAATGAAATGAGCCGCTTGGCAAGACGTCGAGATCGTGCGAGTTATAGGTATGCAGCGTCGTGCTTACATCGACGAGGGGCTCCGTTGATACGTTCCGCAGCATGACGGTGATCCAGTGGCGCCCCCCCAGTCGAGCACCTCGGGCGTAACGGTTGCCTCGAATGGATGCTTGCGTCGTTCCTCTCTTTCTTCCTTGGCGATTCTCTTCTCCTCTTTCTTTTCGTTGCTCACGGTATCATCAAATTACGTAGTGCACGGAAGAGGATAAGGCATACAGGAAAAAACAGATCGCGAAGGCGAAACACGCTGCGTTATCGTAGCTCGGGCCTGCGCAAAAATTGTGACGGCCATTGCACTTGCTTGGGTAAAAAATTGCTATAGAAAAAACCCTTGCCGGAGGCCTAATCATTGTAGCAACCTTTTTTGTTTCGTCTTTATTCGTCCAACCGTGCCCCCGCTGCCTTCTTTCCCCTAGACTTGTCGGCGAGTGCCTTTAACATTCCTCCTTCTAACGCCAACGAAAATCAGGCTCCAAAGCCCACGCTTTGCGCGGAAACCGATTAGTCACCAGTTCGAGCGCTTTGGGCGGTTCCTTTCCTGTCTGAGCTCAGACACGGCCGTTCATTATGTGGTGCACCTTAATGCTTCAATCCGCCCTGCCGCTGGGCAGTGTACCGCCCTTTAGCGTGTGCGCGCACTCACGGATCCCTTTCAACATCGCGTGTTCGTCGTCCAGGCTCTGCTCGACAATCTCCGCGAATCTGCTCCCTACTATCGCCGCACTCGCTCCGCTGTTGATCACCTGCCTGACGTGCGAAGACAACGAAAGGCCGAATCCGACTGCTAATGGTGCTCTTCCTCGAATGAGTGACGCGGTTCGTTGTATACTCGCGACGCTCTCATCCTGCAAGATCTTCCGCGCGCCGGTGATTCCGTTCGCTGAAACCAGGTACACGAAACCCGACGATGCTGTCACAAGCTTTTCCAGTCGCGCTGCTGAGGTCGACGGGGCAACGAGAAAGATGGTATCAAGGCCGTGTCGCATCGCCGCCTCCTTATATGACGACGCTTCTTCGAAAGGAAGGTCCGGAGCGATGACGCCGTTCACGCCGCTTTGTTCAGCCGCGCTGCAGAACGCTTCGACGCCCATCTGGTGCACGATGTTGTAGTACGTCATAACCACCAGCGGCACCTCGTGCGCCCTCCGTATCGCGCGGGCAACGTCAAAAACCTTCTTTGGGGTTGTTCCCGCTTCTAGCGCCCGCCAAGCTGCGCGTTGCAGCGTTGGACCATCGGCGATCGGATCGGAGAACGGGATCCCGAGCTCAACGATGTCGGCCCCGCCTGCGACCAACGCATCGACGATTTGCAAGGTGTGCTTCAGTGTGGGATCGCCTGCCATAACGTACGCGATCAGTCCACCGTCACTCTTTTGTTTCAAGTCACGAAACGTCGCGGCGATGGCGCTCATAGATCTGCCCCCACGTGGCGCGCTACCACGTCAACATCCTTGTCGCCCCTGCCTGAAAGCGTAACCACGATAATGTCATCCGTATCTTGCGTAGGCGCGAGCCTCGCAGCGTGAGCAACGGCGTGTGCCGATTCCAAAGCAGGCAGGATGCCCTCAGTCCTCGACAGCTCGAGGAAGGCCTCAAGCGCCTGCGTATCGCTCACGGCGCTAAAGATGACTCGGTTCTCGTGTTTCAAAAACGCGTGCTCGGGGCCCACGCCGGGATAGTCGAGGCCTGCTGAAATACTGTGCGTCGGCTGAACCTGCCCGTCGGCGTCTTGAAGCAGATACGTCAACATGCCGTGGAACACTCCTTCTGACCCTGCGCACAAAGACGCCCCGTGCCGGGCCGTCGCGAGCCCCTCTCCTCCAGCCTCGACTCCGTGCATCGCGACGTTCTCGTCGAGGAACGGATAGAAAGTGCCGATCGCGTTGCTGCCGCCTCCGACGCACGCGACGAGTGCATCCGGGAGGCGCCCGACCTGTCGCGTGATTTGATCGCGTATTTCGCGCCCGATAATGCTTTGGAAGTCCCTGACGATCATCGGGTACGGGTGCGGCCCTACGACGGAACCGATCAAGTAGTGGGTTGTGAGCACGTTGGCCGTCCAATCGCGCAGGGCTTCGTTGATCGCGTCCTTGAGCGTCCTCGATCCGAGTTCCACCGGGCGCACCACTGCGTTCAGCAGCTCCATCCTGAACACGTTGAGCTTCTGACGCTCCATATCTTCTGTCCCCATATAAACCTCAGCTTTGAGCCCCAGTGCCGCACACGCGATAGCGGTCGCTACCCCGTGCTGCCCTGCTCCTGTTTCAGCGATAACGCGCGTTTTCCCCATGCGTTTCGCAAGCAGTGCCTGGCCGAGCGTATTGTTGATCTTATGGGCGCCGCCGTGAGCAAGGTCCTCACGCTTGAGGTAGATCCTGGCGCCGCCCAGTTTCTCGGAGAGGTTTTCCGCGTAGTATAGGGGGGTTGGCCGCCCAACAAACGTCGAGAGATACCCGCTGAGCCGCTGTTGAAAATCGTGATCTCTACGAAAACGCGCATAGGCCTCTGTGAGCTCTGAAAGCGCCGATACCAACGTTTCAGGGACGAAACTGCCCCCAAAGCGCCCGTACTTGCCGTTGACCGGATAATCGCTATAGTCCATCAGATGCCTCCGTCACTGCTTCGATAAACGCGCGAATCTTCGCGGGATCTTTGATGCCTGCGCGGACCTCAACGCCGCTTGAAACGTCAACGGCATACGGGCGCACCGTTTCGATGGCTGCGCGAACGTTGCCCGGCGTCAGGCCTCCCGCTAAGATGAGGGGGGTAGGCGCGATCAGTTCCCTGATGGCCCGGCTGACGTTCCAATTGTGAGTCTTCCCCGTGCCCCCGTATGCGCCGAGAACGCACGAGTCTGCGACAACCGCATCGCAGTGCGCAGTGGGGGGGGCGACTCCCACCGCCTGATTATTCACCGCCACGACCTGGATTACCCGAAAACCGCGTAGCTGCTCCCCGATGGCATCGCGAGACAGCGTGCCTGCCACCTGCACTGCATCGGGGGCAAGACACGAGCACAGCGTCTCGAGCTGATCGATGCTGTGGAACACCGAAACGAGGACGCCCTGGACGAAGGGCGGTATCGCTTCGGCAAGGTCCCGTGCGCGATCCACAGATATGTTTCTCGGTGACTCAGGCACGCCCACGACGAAGCCGAGCGCGTCTGCACCCGCATCGACGGCTGCTTCGAGATCCTCCCTGTTCGTTATGCCACAGACCTTGACACGCACTCGCCTCATGCTGCACTCACCAGCCTGTTGACCGCTCGACGCACGTCCACAGCCCGCATGAGGGCAGACCCGACCAACAACGCGTCTGCGCCACATCGCTTGAGAAATAGGGCTTCTTCAGGGGTCTCAACGCCGCTCTCACTCACGACGATCCTCCCATCAGCGCGGACTTTTTCCAGGATATCCTTGGTGGTCATAATATCAACGGTTAACGTCCTCAGATCCCGGTTGTTGATGCCGACAAGGTCTGCGTCCGTAGATAATGCCCGCTCGAGTTCAGAATCGGTATGTGCCTCCAAGAGCACTTCAAGTCCGACCGCGTGCGCGAACTCAATCATGTCATCAGCTCCGCGCGTGGCGTAGCCTCGGTCAAACAGCGTCTGTATCAGCAGGATAGCACTCGCGCCGGCGTCTCGCGCGGCTTCGATCTGGCAGGCGCTGACGATGAAGTCTTTCATAATAAGCGGAACCGAGACGGTGCTTCGGACGGTGCCCAGCATTTGAGACGACCCCTTGAAAAAACGGGGTTCGGTCACCACGGAAATTCCGACAGCGCCACCTGCTTGCATGTGCCTCGCAATTGCGCCCGCGTCCACGTGGGCCGCTCCCATCGTCGGGGACGCCAGCTTTATCTCGGCAATGAGAGGAAGATACGCGCACCTGCGTATGCACTTACTCAAACGGAGCGTGGGGACGGTATTAACCGGCTTGTCGCGTTCCGCGAACCCGGAGTAATACCCTCCCGCGACGGTGTTGTGAGCGGTGCGACAGAGGATATCAAAAAAATCAGGCATGCGACTTCTCCAACTCGTCGAGCACTGAAACGTTCCCGCTGGAGAGCTCGACGAGCGCTCTGAGTTTTCCATAGGCTGCACCGCTTGCGATCGATTCGGCTGCCAGTTCGACACAATACTCCAGATCATCGCCTAGACCG
>DASPOC010000057.1:0-12239 GCA_035626195.1 Bathyarchaeia archaeon
GAGCCGGAGATTCGCCGTGCCAAAGGAGAGGAGATCCGGGGATGCGCTGAAGAACTAAGGAGGACCCTTGCACGGGACTTTTCCGGAGACTAACGCTGAAGCCGGAGACGAACGCTGAAGAAGTGATGCCATATGGCGCAACTGAACGAGACCAAGACGCAACTGAACGAGACCAAGACGCAAGTGAACGAGACCAAGACGCAAGTGAACGAGACCGGGAAAAACCAGAGCTCATCAAACGGGGCAAGGGGCCCCCCTATGATGATGACAGCGTTTGCATTGACCAGGTTCATCCTGACTCACCCCGTCGCCTTCATGGGTCACAGGAAGATGAGCGCAGACGAGCAGCGATATGTCCGCCCACCGCGGCAGTATAAGCTTCCTTCGTTCCGCGAAGGCATGAAGTACTCCACCTCACACGAGCCGTACCTCAGACCGACGCGGCACTGTAACCCCCGCGAGCCTGAGGTCATCGCGATGGCAAACGAGCTGGGCGCCTATGAGCTGCCAGATTACGAATTCGCTGAGGCGGCGTACTGGTTTGTCAAGGAGAACATACAGTTTGAGATGTGCACATTCGATAGCGCAGGGACGACCCTCACGAGGGGTACAGGAACTTGTTTCCACTACATCTCACTGTTTAACGCCCTCTGTCGTGCCGCGGGGGTTAAGGCGAGGTATAAGCTTTTCGCCATGAACTACGACAGATATGTGGGGCGTGGCGGCGGCGGCGTCGATCCATTGTGGGATGCCCTATATAACTCTCTAGGGTACTTGATGTCCGAAGCAGAGGCTGAAGTATGCCTCGACGGTGTGTGGACAGTCGCGCACCCGGCGACGAGTGCTGAGTTACAAGCGGCCAGAGGTCTGCCGATAACCAAGCTCGGAGAGGATTCGATAGGTATATTCTTCGATGCAGTGCCTGGGACGATACAACAGGTCGAGTCTATTCCCTTGGGGGTAGACTGGGGGATGAATCTCCTCCTCCGGATAACACCTGCGACCCCAGAGCGGGTTGCCGTCGCCTACCAGAGGGCGGCTATGTATGGACGGCAGGTCATCGCTGAGGCTGGTGGCTGTGATACATATGATAATATGGCACGGGAGCGGTTGAGGCTTGCCTCCCCGACAATAGCGGCCAAGCACGATGCAGCACTAGTGTTTGAGGACTGACGAGTTTTTCGATCAGAATCGCGCAAGGAACGCAGCGACGAGTGTATCATTGCCGTTATTCACCTTTTTATCGACCGGTAGCGCTGCGTCAACGAGCCTTCGCGTCTGGTGCGTCCAGTGCACCCAAAATGTACGTCTTTGACGAAACCTTGTGGTATTTGGGCCCCCCACCCATCGAAAGAATCCCTATGTAGCCTGCCGCGAGTAATTCGTGGAGGGCTTCTTGGACTTCGAGCTTCGTCCCGTCGACTTTTTTCTGCACCTGCCACAAGCGAAGGCCCTCGCTGCTGGATTCATAGATGCTTCTCAAAACCTTCTTTTGAAGACTGGTCATCAAAGCCACTTCGCCAGGGCCGTCATGCAGCATCGAATTTAGCATAGCTACACACACCTTTCGGGATTGACCATGTTAGGTTAATGGCCAACCGTATATAACTCTCCTTGGCTGACACGTCTTTATAAAAAAATAAGACATTTGCGCTGGCTGACCAAAAAAGTTTGTCGTGCTACGAGCACGTGGGTCCCGCGGGATCGACTGACAGACGTGGTATGAGGACTCTTAGATGGCGGTTTTTTCGGCGTGTGGGAGCCTTTATCACCCATGCGGCAGGAAATGAAAATGAGTTGCGAGCATGTTGTTACACGAGGTTATAACCCAAGCAGATACTGGTTATCCCCTCTGCAATTCTGGCGGCATCGTGCCCGTTGTCGCACGCAAGAAACGCGGACTAGGGGGGGAACGGCCGGTCTCTTTCTACGCGACCGTTGCTCTAGACAGCCTGAAGCCCGCTTACACAGCGTATCGTTCACAGGGGAGGTTAGATGGAAATTAATTCACAAGCGCCGGCATTCTGTCTTCCGGACAAGGAAGGAGAGCGGCGGTGTTTACGCGACTTTAGGGGTAGGTGGATGATTCTCTACTTCTATCCGAGAGACAAAACGAGTGGCTGCACGCGTGAAGCTATAGATTTCAGCGAACAGCTGCTGGATTTTGAGAAGTACGGCGCAGCCGTTATCGGGATTAGCCCTGATTCCCCTGTGAGCCATCAAAAATTCGCCGAAAAGCATCAGCTTCGCGTGTTACTCCTAAGCGACGAACGCCACGAGGTCGCCGACAAATACGGCGTCTGGAAACTCAAACATCTGTACGGGAAGGAATCTTACGGTGTCGAACGCAGCACCTTTTTGATAACGCCGGAGGGGAATTTAGCGCACGAGTGGAGAAAGGTTAAGGTGAGTGGCCACGTTGACGACGTCAAGCAAACCCTCGAAATGCTCAAACAGCAATAACTAATGAAAACTATCCGGGCTTCGAGAGCAACCTACAAAAAAGAAGCAGGAATGGCCGTCAAAGGATGCTCGGAGTTCGACTGCGCAGGAGGGAATTGTTGCTGAGAAGGTCCTAAAAGCACGCAAAAAATTGGTGTCACCATTTCGGTTCTCCTTCTGTGTCAAACAAGCCTGAATAGAACAAGCCGTTGAACCGGTAATCCTTGAAGCTGCGCGCTATCTCGTGAGATTTGTTGTTTTTGTTACCAACTAGTTTTCCATCTTCAAACCATCTGAGATAGTCATAGCGGGAAAGCGCTGCAGGCACTCGAAGCTGAGAGCGCTCTTCATCGGACTGTTCAGACGGTTGCGTCACGCCTTCGATCGCCCACTCTGAAACGTCCGGCGTTAGCCATTGGATGAAATCATCCACTTGCCAAGGATATATGATAACAGATCGCATAGCAGCCTCTATTTGTTGCTTTAAACGGAATCTTCATCCTTCTTGAAGATTAAAGCTTTTTCCTTTTGCGCGAGTTATAAAGGCGGATATTACCACTAAGAGGCAAATCATGGAGGTTACTAAACTAACGCTGCGATCAAAAGAAGAATCACAAAGAACAACCGTGCCGTTGGAGCATCCTGAAACAAGGTGGGCTCACGGGCGGCGATTCGCCACATTGAAGCTTGAAGCTTGAGACGGAGAGCTAATTATAATATTTCGACCTTGCAATAGTTCTAAATAAATTCGAAGAGAGAGGGATTGAAAAGATGTTACCCGTGACGCAGCCGCTAGCACTAAACAAGATTTACGCAATGGATTGTCTTGAAGGGATGCAACAGATGGAAGACAAATCCATTGATGTAGTTGTCACATCGCCGCCTTACAACATTGGAAAAAAATATAATGGTTATAACGATGAGCGGCCAAGAAACGAGTATCTAGATTGGATGGAAGAAGTCGCTCGAGAATCAAAACGGGTTTTAAAAAACACTGGTTCGTTCTTTCTTAACGTTGGCGGAAAGCCCACTGACCCGTGGATTGCTATGGATGTTGCGTACAGATTCAGAAAACACTATACCCTACAAAACTTGATACATTGGATTAAATCTATTGCAATACCCGCTGAAGATACCGGAGATTACGAGCAAACGAAGCGGAGCATAGCGGTAGGACATTATCAACCGGTCAACAGCTTAAAATATCTAAGCGGGTGTCATGAGTTCATTTTTCATTTTACACAGCGCGGCGATGTCACTATTGACAAAACATCTATCGGAGTGCCATATCAGGATAAATCCAATATCAAGCGGTGGAAGTCTGTAAGTGCCGACCTGAGAGAGCGAGGCAATGCGTGGTTTATCCCATATAGAACGATACAAGAATCAAGACAGCACCCTACGGTTTTTCCTGAGAAACTTCCCGAAATGTGCATAAGACTACACGGGTTCAATAATAACACCGCAGTGCTAGACCCGTTTATGGGTATCGGAACTGCAGCCGTAGCATGTATAGAACTGGGGGTCAAATTCATAGGTTTTGAGATAGACTCGTCGTACAATAAAATTGCTAACGAAAGATTATGCCAAACTCGAAGACAATTGCTCCAAAAAACATTGATTTGACATAGGGTGCAGTGCAACCGAAAGATGCAATCCTCAAATTAACAGAGATTACGTCTTGATTGGATAAAGTCAGCTTCAAGGACGTTCTTGAATTAACGTCGCCACGTAAGGCACCGCACGGACCGAAATCAACACCACGACAAAAATCTGATTGAGACCATTACAATGTCTTGCAAAGGTTTGGTCCTGTGCGACAAAACTAACAGACGATTTCCGGGGCCAGAAAATGGGGAGTGCGGAATGCGATTGAAAAGTTGGTAGAAGAAACAAGAAAGACAGGATTAAGCACAAAGATTCTTTCAGACAGGGCTATCCCGACACTGACAAATGGGTATAATCTGGTCACGCATTTGGGGGTAAAAGTAAAAAAAGCCCGAAAATGAACCTGAAGAAGGATCAGTGAGTTCGCGAGCTGAGCGCGGTGACGCGCTATGTCTGAAGTGTCATAGAGGGTCGGAAGGTGGAAGGATTACCTCTGCGGCGAGTACGTGCACGTCGTTCTCAGTAGTGTGGCAAAGACTGCGTCAGCGTGGCAGGAGTTTGCGGGAACGCTCAGATACTCTCGCGTTGACGTCAACGTCCATTTGGGCGCGACCCCTTTGGTCACTCCTTTGCGCAAAGGGCGCCTCTTTTTGTTTTTGACATAGGAAAGGGCGCTGCTCCGCGTCGTCTTGGTCTAGGGGATATAACAAACCAGCTGGGCAGTTGCGATGTTAGCCGCTTTCGAGCGGATATTTTCGGCTGTTCCAAGCCCTGATCGCGCCCAGAACGTTGTAGACGCTTGTGTACCCGTGTCGTGCTAAAATGCTCGCAGCGAGACTGGCACGCCCTCCCCAGGAACAGTGCACGGCGACTGGCATATCCTGCGGGACACGTGCAACGTGCTGTTGGAGATATCCTACGAAGAGGTGTTGTGCCCCTTTGATATGACCATCTCTCCATTCGTGATCGTCGCGCACGTCGAGCACGATGACAGCCGCGCGGTCCACCGCGTTCTTAAGTTGCTCGACAGAACACGTCTTGAGCCGCGCGATTGGCTTTCCGCGGTTCCGCCAGTCGGGCATTCCGTTGCAGAGATGGGCAACGACGTTGTCAAAGCCAAGCCGATTCAAGTACGTCTGAGCCACCTGGGCGTCCCCCGGTCTTTCAGTAACGAGCGCGACGGGCTCATCATCATCTAACACCCATCCAGGATAGACGCTGACGCCGTCGAGCCATATGCTGAATGATCCAGGAATATGCGATCCGGCAAATGCCTCTGGCTCTCGCGTGTCGATAGTCGTTGTTGCTTGAGCCGCAACAAGTTTCTCGAACTCGTCAGATTCTGCCTCACGGAGCGTCTGAGGCATCGGAGGTGGGCCTTGGACATTAAGCTCCAGCGTTCTGCTGAAGTAAGGCGGCAGCGAGAGCTGCTGCTGGGTCAGATAGCGCACAAAACCGTCTTCTTGCAGCCGAAGCAGCGGATTCACTCGGCGTTCGTAGCCGACGGTGCTGTACGCTCTGGCGCTCATGTTGTTTCCACAAATGCTTCCCGAGCCGTGGGCCGGGTACACGAGAGCGTGATCACCTAACGGCAAGAGTTTGTCAAAGATGCTGTTATGGAGCTTCTTTGACTGTTCGCAGGCTGACTCAGTTCCGAGGAGGTCAATCCTCCCGACATCGCCTGCAAAGAGCGTGTCCCCCGTAAACACAATGAGCGGCACCCCGCCATTAAGCCGTTCATAGACGACTAAACAAAGGCTATCGTTGGTGTGCCCGGGCGTGCTGAGGACTTCAACCTTAAGGTCGCCAACACAGAACGTTTCGCCTTCGGCAAGGTTGTGGTCCCCATATCGAAAATGGGTCTCCTTGCTGTGCCCGATTTCTGCATTGGTCCGTCGCTGAAGGTCGAGAGAACCGGTGACGAAATCCTCATTGCAGTGCGTTTCGAAGATGTACTTAATTTCAGTGCACTCGCGTGCCGCCATCTCGACGTAAATCGTACAATCTCGACGAGGATCGACGACCATCGCCTCGTTCTGATCAGATAGGAAGTAGCTTTTGTGTGCGAGCCCCTTCGCCGTCACCGTTTTAAGCCGCATTCGTACCTCCTTAACCCTTGGCGTTTATCACATTTTCTGATCGTAAAGCGAAACTCGTTGCAGTGCCACACCCTCCTCATTGTGCTCACCCGTTAGCCTTGTAAACGGGCAATCCGGACATAGTGTGCCATTATTGGGTACGCAGGTCATCTGTGCGAGATCAGAGCGCCAAACGGCGAGGCCCGACAAGGAGGCTGCAGAGGTCGTCCAGCGAATGAGATCGGAGGCGACAAGACCACGAGCGCATTGCCTGCGAGTACGAGCATCAATTCTACCAACACAAGCCGCTGAATCCTACAGCTAGTGCCTGATGCTATTGGAGGGCCTCTCGCATTCAGAGCGCGGTGTCGTCTCGCCAATCTTCGTGATAGGCTAACCCACTCACGCTGTCCGCTCGTGTGGTGAAGAAGCCGTGAAACTGGTGTGCAGCGTCATTCAGGAGCTCATTTATGATCAGGATTCGATGAGATGAAACCCGAGTTCGGTTAGCAATCCGGCCGCTTTTTTTAGGTCGCTTGCTTGGAGAATTAAGATCGCCTTATTCGGCGTAGCGCTCGTGTAAGCGTAGGCGTAATCGATATTTATGTCGTTGTCGGAGAGCACACTGCTGATCTCGAACAAGGCCCCAGGCGTGTCGGGTATTTCAAGGCCAATCACCTTTGTTTCAGAGACGGAAAAACCGGCCCTTCTTAGGTAGCGCAGAGACGCGTCTGCATCATCAACAACGAATCGAATGATGCCAAATTCGCCGCTATCAGCGATCGTAAACGCGTGAACGTTTATGCCGTTTTTAGAGAGTATTTTCGTCGCGCTTGCAAGCCGGCCGGGTTTGTTTTCGGCAAACAGCGTGATCTGCTTCAACAGTTTGTTTGTGACCATTCACATCACGACGTCGTTAGCCTAAATCTGTCGCAGGTCGATGACCTTCTGCGATTTTCCCGATGACCGGGGTAGGGTGCCTCGTTCCACGAGTTCCACCTTTGCGTTTATCATGAGCACATCGCGCAGCTGCTTCGCGACCCGTTCTTCCAGCTGCATCAACGCGCCGATTCGGTCGCTCAGCGTGCTCTCCGTTACTTCAATCTTAACCACCATGACGTCCAAAGGACCGGCTCGGTCGACAACGATCTGAAAGTGATCGCCGACTTCCGGAATCTGCATGAGCGCCGATTCGATCTGGCTCGGAAACACGTTCACGCCTCTGACCACGATCATATCGTCAACCCGCCCTTGAATGCGCATGATTCTGGGATGGGTCCGACCGCATTCGCACTCTTCCCACAGCAGCGAAGTGATATCGCCCATCCTGTACCGGATTAGCGGCAAAGCTTCCTTTGACAGCGTCGTGACAACGAGCTCGCCCCTCTCGCCGTCGTCGACGGGGCCGCCATAATCGTCGACGATCTCGATCAAGAAGTGATCCGCCCAGGCGTGGATGCCATTCTGAGCGGAACATTCAGTAAAGAGCGGACCGCTCATCTCAGACGTGCCGTAGATGTCATAGGCCTTGATCCCAAGGTTCTGCTCGATGCGCGCGCGAGATTCCAGCGACCAAGGCTCAGCTCCAAGTATGCCGGCTCGCAGGCGCGTTTGCGACGCTATGTCTATACTCATTGACTCGGCGACCTCACCGATATGGAGGAGATACGACGGCGTGCACGCGATCGCCGTCGTCCCGAGGTCTTTCATGAGGCTTATCTGTCGCGTCGTGGCGCCAGCGCCTACGGGGAGGACGGCAGCGCCAATCTCCTCGACGCCATAGTGAAGGCCAAGCCCTCCCGTAAACAATCCGTAGCCGTAAGCAACTTGGACGATGTCACCGCGCCCGAGCCCGCACGCGGTGAGCGAGCGCGCCAAGCAGCTCGTCCAAACGTCAATGTCGTTGGCAGTGTAGCCAACAACGGTCGGGACACCTGTCGTGCCGCTTGAAACGTGAAATCGCACGATCTGGCTCTGTGGCACCGAGAACATGCCGGTCGGATAGGTGTCTCGCAGATCGGTCTTGTGCGTGAACGGCAGCTGCTGGATATCCTCGAGTGATCGTATGTCGTGCGGAGAAACGCCGGCTGCCGCAAAACGCTTCTTGTAGAAACTGGAATACTCGTACGCGTTTTCGACTAACCGTCTGAGCTTGCGTTCTTGCAGCTGCATAAGCTCTTCTGCGGACGATCGTTCGACCTTTGGATTCCAGTACTCCATAGCGGTAGCAGCCGTCTCTTGATTCTGGCACGTACTCATTGCCATTTTAGTACTTTAACGTTATGAGTCGCACCGTACAGTCTAACAGCCCTCCAGGGGCGCCGGGCGGCCACTCTAAATGTGCGTCAACAAGCAATGAACAGTCGGGCTATAGCTCTGGGCAGTGACTGAGAACGAAGAAACATCGTGCGGGTTTATCGCATCGATCTAAGCTTATAGCTCCTGGTGCCGTGGTCTCCTACGATGCGGCCCGCAATCGGGCAGGCCTTCATCGGTCCGCGAACACGCCCGTTTGGCGTGATGGCGCGAAAATGCTGATTGTGTTATATTACCTAGTAATATATCAACAAGTTATAATTAGGCTAAAACTACTACATAGTACACGCAAATGTGCTGAGTACTAATGCACGTAAACTCGCGAATGCGCTTCTTATGCGACCATGATCAATAATGAAAGCTAGCGAAACACAAGACCGCGTCAAACGGTTTGAGAACGTTGAAGCGATGAAAGGGACCAATCTGGAAACAGAAGGAGGGAATAAGATCGTGCTGCACAACGGCTTGCCCTTCTTGCCGACGTCCACGGACGGAGCCGCAGTAAAAGCTATCGAAACGCCGACGTCCACGGACGGAGCCGCAGTAAAAGCTATCGAAACTAAAGATCTCTTCAAACGCTTTGAAGACGTTCAAGCAGTAAAAGGAATAAATTTGGAGATTGAAGAAGGGGAGCTTTTCGGGTTGCTCGGACCCAACGGAGCTGGCAAAACGACGACCATCTCCATGCTTTGCACGATTGTAAAACCAACGAGCGGCTCAGCGAGCGTCTATGGGCACGATGTGAAAAAAGAACCCGATACCGTGCGGGGAATGATCGGCATCGTGTTTCAGGACCCCAGTCTTGATGAAAACCTCACTGGGAGGGAAAACCTCGACTTCCACGGCCGGCTTTACAAAGTGCCCAGAAATGAAATTGCTGATAGAATCAGTGAAGTCCTCGAGCTTGTTGAACTCGCTGATAAGGCCAACGTGATCGTCAAGAAGTATTCTGGTGGCATGAAACGGCGGTTGGAGATCGCGCGTGGCCTGCTCCACCACCCCAAGGTCCTTTTCCTTGACGAGCCGACGCTCGGGCTTGACCCCCAAACCCGGCGTCATATCTGGGAGTACATAGAGAAGCTCAATAGAGAAAAGCAGATCACTATGATCTTGACCACGCACTACATGGACGAAGCCGATCAGTTGTGCGACCGGATCGCCATTGTCGATCACGGGCAGATCGTTGCGATGGACACTCCCGACAACCTTAAACACGACGTTGGCGGCGACGTTGTGATCATGACGGTGACAAACGGGAGTGAGAACCTCAAGACTAAACTGGAACAGCTCGAATTCGTCAAGTCGAGCCAACTCGTTGACGGCACGTTGAGGCTCAGCGTCGACAAAGGCGAGACCGCCATACCGATTTTCATGGACGTGGCGCGTCAAGAGGGAATCACCGTGCCCTCGATTACGCTTCACGAGCCCACGCTGGAGGACATCTTCATCAAGTATACGGGACGGGAAATTCGGGCGCAGGAGGCCGCGAGCGGGTTGCGCGGCCCCGGGAGACGCTAGCGATGCCAAACGGACGAATGGTTTTTATGGGTGACATCTATTCGATCTGGCTCCGGGAGATGATCCGGTACGTCAGAGCTCGTTCACGGGTCGTTACCTCGCTTATTACCCCTCTGCTGTGGCTCATCATATTCGGGTCCGGGTTTAGCTCCTCTTTATCGTTCGGTGGACCAAGTGGAACCACGAATTACATAAACTTCCTCGCGCCTGGGATCCTCGGCATGACGGTGCTCTTCACCTCGATATTCTCCGGAATGAGCGTCATGTTCGACAAAGAATTCGGCTTTCTCAAAGAGATTCTCGTCGCCCCCGTTTCGCGGACGTCTATCGTCATCGGAAAGGCCCTCGGGGGAACGACACAAGCGGCAATACAGGCCTTGCTCATACTCGCGCTGTCCACGTTCATCGGGGTGAGAATCTCAGGCACGCTCGGGCTTGCAGGCGCCTTGGTGCTTATAATTGTCACCCTGTTCTTTACCGGCATGGGTTTTGTAGGGCTGGGGATTAGCATCGCCTCTCGGCTCGAGAATATCGAGGGCTTTCAAGTCGTTGCTAATCTCCTCGTGCTGCCCATCTTCTTCCTCAGCGGCGCGTTCTTCCCGGTCACGTCGCTCCCGAACTGGATGAAGGCGCTTGTAAGCATCAATCCACTTGCCTATGGTGTTGATGCGTTGCGTTATGCCGTCACCGGATTGCACACGTACGCTGTGACGACTGATCTAGCAGTCGTCGTCGGATTCTTCGCACTGATGACGGTCGTCGGCTCAATTTTGTTTAGAAACGTGCGCTGAGACGTCACTCTGCCGGCGGAGCCCTAGAAAGAAAAAGTGCGACTGGCAGTTTGGTAATTTGGTACGATCCGGGGCTTATGCGAATTTCTCTGGATCTCTGTCAAACATTGCCTTGCAGCCAGGAGCGCAAAAAAAGTACTTCTTCCCCTTGTATTCACTGACGTACTTCGCCGTCGTTTCGTCGACGTCCATGTTGCACACGGGATCTTTTGTCATTTTTCCTTCTACTACACCTTGCGCTCTCAACATTTAATACACTAACTCAGTTGACCGCGCGTGTTGATTTGCAGCTCCACAAGAAATCGAACAGTTCAACGAGCAGTCGGTACGTTACATCGGCTGCGGGGACGAGAAATCCGCACGACATATCCGGCTCGTAACCCTTTTGATCGGTCACTCGCGGGAAAAAAATGAGGCCGCGAAGCTCGTTGGCAAGGAGTATCGTGCTGACACTATTGACTTGTCGGACATCGGGGCTTTCTGTTCCGGCCGTACTGTTCCGGAGCACTTTGACTTCGGACGCGCTCAGTCCAGCCCGGTCCACGGCGTAATTCAAGACCCACAGAAACCGCCTCGCTTCATTCACGATCTCGACGGCAGCCGCGTGCAGCAGCTCACGATCCTGGAGCAGCGACTCGCTGAGGTCGGCAGGCAAGCGCTTGAGATGAGCAGGAAGCTCAGCCGCACTGTGGCGCTCCCAGTACTCTAATAGGTCATGAACGTCGCTTATCCCTTCAATGAAGGTTACCAGCACCTTTCCGTATTCCGATATGACGTAGTCCCCGTTAGGGAGCTGCGAGACGAGTCCTACGTCTTCCAAGCGGCGAAGATGTCGCACCGCTTCGTGCACGAGCAAGCCAAACCGCCGGCAAATGTCGATCACTGACGTTCGTTCGTCCAGCTGGTTCAAGATGTCGAGTCGGCTCATGTCTGAAAGTGACAAAAAAAGCCTCGTCAGTTCATAAGAACTCCTTATGGACATAGTCTCTCCGTCTAGCGTTTTGCTGCTGGCGCGTGCATGGACGGTAAGAAACGTATAAATAACATTCCCTTTTAGAGTTTAGTGCGGAGGCTGGCCTTGAAAGAGCGCAGCGAGGACGTCAAGCGCGAATTGTCACAAATCTTGGCAGCGCTCGATCCGCGAGAGACGCGGAAGCTGCACGTCGTATGTACGCCCAGCTTCTACTTGGATCACTTCGTGCAGGTCGACGATCTGAATTCGTTTTGCAGCGCGCTTGAGACGAAGTATGTCAGCGGCGGCGGGAACCTTCCTGGCTTCGTCCAGAGCTTACTGTCGGGCGGCGGGGCGGCAAATACCGCAATCGCGCTGTCGCGACTCGGGCTGAGCTCCCATTTCATCGGCCGCACGAGTGAGCTTGGATATCACGTTTTGAAGTTCTTCGCCGAAAATAGCGGCGTTGACATCGCCCACGTGAAGACCGACGGCAGATTGGGACAGACCCTTGCTCTTGAGATTGGCGAGCAA
>DASPOC010000058.1:0-21858 GCA_035626195.1 Bathyarchaeia archaeon
ATGTCCTTTATTTTGTAATTTCGTTCGAGCTTCTTACCTAAAGACTCGCGCCAAGCCGCTTCATATCGCTTCAAAACCTCAAAAGACGGGTCTTCCGCTCGAATAGCTTCTTTGGCAACCTCGGCCGCTAGTCTGCCCCCCTCTAAGGCGTTGATTATGCCCCCGCCAGTTATAGGATCGGTGTGATGCGCAGCGTCACCGACTAGCATAATGCCGTCTCCTGCGGTTTTACGGACGGCGTTGCTGACGGGAACTCCTCCAACGTTCAACTCAACTGGTTGGCCGCCGGGGTAATGCTTGTCCACAAACGCGTCTAGATAGTCGATTGCATGCTTGCCGTCCAGTTTGCTCGCTTGGACACCAAGCCCGATATTTGCTGCTTGTAGTCCCTTCGGGAATGCCCAAGCGTAGCCCCCCGGAGCTGCTGAACCGAGATAAAAATCGCAGCAGTCGTCTAGCAAATCGACGTTGGCCATAAGGTACTGTGCGCAACTTTCGAGATCTTTTGGCCGAAGCGTGGTGTTTATGCCGGCCCAGCGGCCGACTTGTGACTCGATGCCATCGGCCGCGATGACAACAGATGCACGGATTTCAAGCGATTCGCCTAAATGCCGAGCCTCGATGCCACGAATGAACCCATGTTCTGAGATGACCCCGGTCGCGCGCGTCCTGACTACCACATCGGCTCCTGCGCGAGCTGCACGCTTCGCAAGGTCTCGATCAAAAATCTTACGCTCGAGCACATAGCCTACCTCAGGACCCGCGAGTTCTTCTGAAACGTCCAATCTCGTTCCATCAGGCGCAAATATGCGGGCGCTGGCTACTTTGTTCGCGATCCACCTTTTCTGGGGTCGTAGAAATTTCGAGAGCCCCACTTTTGATATGCCTTCGGCGCAACGAACGGGATCGCCGATTTCTTGGCGCTTTTCGATTAAAAGAACATCACATTCGGGTGCGGCGGTCGCCGCAGCGAAAGCTCCTGCAGGTCCCGCGCCCACTACTATGATATCGTATTCGCTTTTCATACTTACGCCTCGCTGTTCAGGAAACGAAGAGCGCGCCGACGGGGCATATTGTGATACACGTTTCGCACGCCGTACAACTTTCGGCAATTTCGAGGCATGACTCGATGAGCGTTATCGAATTGGTCGGGCACACTGATACACAGGCGCCACAATGTCCACATTTCTCAATATTGACTTGAATCACGGTTAACCCCCTCCTAGCTGCATTGGCGAGCAAAGAGTGCGTAGCAAGAAGCGCAAAACGTCGACGCTCGACTGGCGAAATTCTTACCGTATGTAACGGAGATCCTCCTCGCTCGCCACTTCGTGCATCCCCGTTTGCTCCATTTCCCTGAGTCGAGCAACAATTTTTTCCATTTCTTTTGCGCGGTCTTCAAGCGCTTGCATGTTAATGTCAGTTTTCAACGCCTTACAGAGGACTCTCAATACAGCCTGGGCGCTCTTTGGATCGACCAAGTAACCAGATGTTTCGCCCATCAAACAGATCCCGTCAATGCCCATAAGACCGCCAAGCCCCAGCAACAATCCAGAAGCGCCTACGATGCCCCCTCCTGGCTCGTTCTCTTTGAAAACCACGCCGTATCCTTTCATTTCTTTAACCAGCGCCAAGTTGTTCACCGCCCCCAAGACCGCGGGTTTCTCGACAAGCTGTCCGAGACCGTAGCCGCCAAGTGTGTAGATCCTTTTCACGCCGTTTTCTTTGGCTAGGTCTAGGTACACACTAGTCAGCTCGTAGTGCCCTTCGTTTGTCGCGCTTTGATGATCACCGACGAGGATTAGCAGATCCTGCGTGCCGCTGTTGACCGCATATAATTCGCTTCTAACCATTCTGACTGAGCCATCAGCAAGCACGATCACCTGCGGGGGAAAATGTGAGGAGTACACTTCGACGATTTTTTTCGCGCCAAGTTCGTCAATCATGTGCTCAGCTACGAGCTTTCCCACATGTCCAATTCCTGGCAATCCCTCGACCAGAATCGGTTTTTTCAATTTCACGTCCGTGATTTTCTTGACTTCTATTCGCTCCATCTAGATCCCACTTGTTAAAAAATTCTTCACGCTTTAAGCTCTTACTTTGATCGTGCAGTTTTCTCGCGCTTGAGCATTCTCCGATATCTGCCGTAACGATCCTCCGGTGAGAATTTCGCTGGGCGCGCTGCCACAGTTGGTTGTCCGCACGTCCGGCATTTTTCCTCTAGTGTGTACCCATGGCATTTTCGAAGCTTCATCTTCGGTTGGTGAGATGGTTAGGCCGTATTATGATGATTGAAGTTCTCTATGAAACTTTCCTGTGCCGCCGGCCTTCACTACCACGTCTATAGATGCGTTAGCCGCTTTCTTCATCGCGTTTTCTGCGATCTTATAATCGAGAGCGACTATCATTATGCGGTAACGAGGCGCTCCGACGTAACTCACGTTGAAGCGAATGTCGTCATCTTCGGATTTCATGGCGGCTTTCAGCGCACGTTTGATAACGTCTATCCCGTTCGGTTGAGGACATGTCAGATCTACGTAGCCTGTGATGTATACGTAAGGTATTTTTACGTTCTCCTTAGCAACGAGTGCAATTTGAGCAGCAACCTCGGGCTGAAGTCCTTCTAGAGCTTCTGGGCCCCGCAAGGCTGCGTCCTCAAAGACATAGTAAAGACCGTCGAATTTGTCAGAGAGTTGATCATAGAGCGCATCCTTGTCCGCCCCCGTAGCGTCGGCTACAAATTCTAGCCACTTTTTGGCTTTTTGTTCGCTCTTCCATTCCTGAATTTTTGAGCGTCTCTGGTGCTCATTAACGTCCTTGAACGAGAGATCTATGTGGCTACGACTCGGATCAACGTTCAGGACCTTGCACACGATCTTTTGACCTTCCCTTACGTGATCTCTTATGTACTTTACCCACCCAGACGCAACTTCGGAGATGTGAATCAGCCCTTCCTTCTTGTCGTACTCGTCGAGTTGGACAAATGCTCCAAAGTCGACTACGTTAACCACTGTACAAACGACTAAGTCTCCGATTTCTGGCCAGGCTTTTCTCATAAGACCTCAAGTATTTGTGTCCTTATCTCTGCCCTCCCGCCGCGCGGCTCGACAAGAGTTCTCCCACAGACTATGCAGTTTACTACCGAAGACGCATTCCCGAAAACAATCTGGATATTCTCACAGTCCGCACATCTTACGCGCAAGAATTTGCTCACCACTTACACCTCCACTAACTCGAACTTCGATACTCTGAATCCTCTCCTCGTATGCGCTTTGTTACATTCGGTACAGCGGTAGCGAACGTTGATGCGCTTAGTTGGTTTATCTCCACCTGGAACCTTGGAAAATTTGCCGAGATTACCAATGCCGCTGCGCCGTTTTTTTTGGCGCGCAATCCACGTTAACGATGATGCGCGCCCTTTTCGCACCTTCTCAATTTCGTGAGTTGTGTGCTTTCGACACACCGGGCATATTGACCTAATCTTCTTTGGCATCTTCAAGTTTATCACCGACCATGATACCCATATGGCGATCGCACAACGCGCGAGCATTCCCCTCGGGCAACAGAACCGAGTCGCCTTCCCCAAGTTTGTAGTTTTCGCCATCCAGTCCTATGAACGTGGGAATGTCTGACAACACTCGCACTCGAAGATATCTCATATTCCCGCGTTCTTGTATTAAAGTGCTTTCGTCGCCACGCGGGCCCTCGTTTTCGTCTGTACTGTCCTCCGCTTCTTCATTGTAGGCAATCAAGGGCTGAAGTGCCAATCCTTTCTTCAAAGGCTGTTTAATGCTCGTAGCGGCAAGCTCAACGCGATCCGATTCCTGTTTGGGCAATGCAAAACTAGCACGACGGTTTTCATTTAATAGCCCGGGCCCGATTGCCGGCGCGACAGCGGCGTCTAATTCTTTTTGTCCGAGTACGCGGTCCCGATAATATGTAAATACCTTGTAAACCGAATCGTAGACCTCGGCTTCGGCGTCAGTCAGCGATGCTTCCTCCGTATGCCCTTTTGCCGCGAGCGCTGCCAACTTGATTATTTTCGCAGCGCGTTTATCGTAAATTGCGTCTGCAACCTGCAGAGCGTTTTCGAGCTCATCTTTTTTTTGCGGATCATCGCTTTTTTTGAGTGAATCCAGGTATTCTTTAAACTCTGAATAGAAGCCATTCTTTAATTGCGTCAATCGTCGCGAGCGGCGCTCGTCGTTTCTAATCACTTTTAAGTCGTCGAGATTCATATTCGGCAAGCCCTCGCGCCATGAGATAAACGGCCGTGTGTTCCGGTAGCTCTGTTGTACTTTGATCAACCTTAATAGTTTCACCCATAATCTCAGTCGTAGCCGGCATGAGAATCCTGACCGAAACCGAATTGTCGCCGAAGACGACCGCGTCATTCAGCGGTGCAAAGCGACGGAAACGATCGAGAGTCAAAGGTGTGACCCGAAGGCCCGAGCCGCCGTGCAACGACGTGGGCAGCCGAATCAGTCTCTTTATGTCCGCGGTGACCGGCACATCGATGCGAACCTTCAACTGCGAGATAGCTTCTCTGATTAAGCTTTTCCACACGTTTAGCGGAATCAGCTTTGACTCTACCAAAGGTTGAATCGATGCGTCTTGCGACAATGTGCCTACAATTTCTTTGGCGCGCCGCTTGCCGATAGCCTTGACAGATGCAAGCTCATTTATCGCAATTTTTGCGTCAAGTCCGCCTATCCAGTTGAAATACTCGTCAATCCACGTCTTTATTCTTATCTCCCAACAACTGGTGTCCCCGCGGGTTGCAGTTTTGCTCGACCGCTTCAGCAGATACTCTGCCTCAAGGCCCGTCCCGGTCAAATAATTCACAACCTCTCGCCGTTCATGGCTACCGAGCGTAGCCAGTTTCTTTTCCCGCAAATGGACGTGGTAACCACGACCACCCGAAAATACGATGCTGAAGTCCTCCTCGTCCAAACCGAAATCTTTCATCAGGAAATCTAACAGTTTAGTGGTTTCATCTTTCACTTCTTGAAGCAGGTCCGTATACGTAGGCACAGACTTAGTCAAGAGCTTATCCGCATCGAGATCGAAGATTATGTCCGCGCCTTCCCACTTCTTGTCTTGCATGCGGGTTGCGCTCGGATACGCATAATACGCCGTTGAATGGTACACGTGAGCCGGTGCGACTGCGCCCAAATATGCGCGCACTTCCTTCTGCGAGCCAAAAGCTTTGTGGCGACGCATTACAAGCTTCGGATAACTTGAGTCAAAAAGAACAAACGCCCATTCTCGTTTATTAAACTGCGGAGGGAGCCCAACTGCAGCCTCACGATAGTAGTCGCCAAATTTTCTCTGGAGGAAAGCTTTCGTTTCTGGGTTCACGCGTTAGCACCTGACCGCGAGGCGATGCGGGATGCGGCCACCTCTCTTTTTAGTAACTCATGAACGGCCACAGCTCTGCTCTTCTTCGTTATAGGATCACCAGTTGTCTCACTGAGGCTTAAGTCGCGCTCGGTAATACGAGAGCGGATGAGAGACGCGTTTGCAAAGGCCAGCAGTCTCCGTGCAATTACCGTAGGTCTCCATCGTAGAACATCCGGGAGGGATGTAGTCTTTCCCGGACGCTCCCTTTATGTGATCAACCTGATAACGCGTAAGTTCATAGTCGAAATCTGGAGACGTCTGATAGATATTCACGATCTCCTCGGCTTTCATGCCTATATTCGCTAAAAAGGATGTCAACGCGAATCGAGCGGGATGTGAGAGGTTCTGTCCAGCTTTTACTTGCGAAAGCAACGCTTTAATGCAGGGGGGGCACGCTTCCAAAATCACAGGACCGGAATCGGCAGGGCGCGACGCCGCTACAGAGATCGCTTTTTTCAAGGGTGAGGTGTAAGACGCTAGTTCTTCGCACATTTTGCTGCTGAGTTTTAGTGGCAGCCCGCGTAGCACCTTCAGCCTGACAGCCTCGGCTAAAACCTGGATCATCTCGTTTTTTGCAAGTCGTACCTGACCTCTGTTCATCAGGTTAACGAGGCGCCACTGTGGCCCTCTTAACCTGCCCGTATACTTGATCAAGTCCGTGAAATGCAGCTCAAAAATATTGTTGTCTGCCGGCACGGGCATTCCAAAGTCGCCCAGCATCCTTGCAATGTACTCATCCTGAAGTTGCTCGCCGGCGTTCCGCAACTTGATAAATGCGTCGTGGGCTTCCGCATTTGCATATCTCTGAACCAGCAGAGCTTCGCGAATGCACGAGACTAACGCCCTTCCCATAACGTAAGAGAAGAGCTCAATTTCATCATCGTCACGCTCGACCGGCTTTGAATGGACGTCGCTGTCGATCGCTCGTGCCACTCGCTGAACGCTTTTGTTGAGGACACTGTCCGAAAACTCTCCGGCGGTCAAGAGAGAATCAAAGGTCCTTCCGGATGCTTCTACGTAACGTGCTGCCGCAGCTGTGTATGGAAAAAGAGCTAGATATTCGTCCATGCTTGTAGCGTCGGCTTGGTGCGACCGCGTTTAAGTTTCATTCTTGTTCGATGCGCGGCGCCAAGAGATACGAGACAGCACCGTTGCCGTCGGCAAAATCAAATCCAATCTTGAGTGGAATATTCTTGCCCATGTCGAGGGAGACTTCAGAAGCTTTTCCGACTGCTTTGGACATTTCAAGCAAGAATTCAAGACTAAAAAGTGATCTTATTTCATCTGCTTTGCCATCTGTGCGCGATACGTCGATAAGCTGGTCTTTTGAAAGCTCAAGACGCATAGTATCAGCGTCGCCGAGAGCCTCCATAAAAAAGTCAGTGTCAGTGCACCCAAGGGCGATATTGTCGCTGACTTTGCCTGCTGCTTTCACCGCCCACCGAAACTCTTTTCCCGTGATGACCACGTGGGCAGCAGACTCAATTTTTGGCACTTTGGGCTCCTTCTTTATCGAGTAGGGACTTAGGAGTGCGATTGTATACTTAAGATCGCCGAATGACAAGGCCATGCGGTTCTCGTCGACAACAATTCGAATGACATCAGTACGATTGGCTAGCTCAAGGATGCCCTGCATTTTCTTGAGATCCAGTGTGACAACCTCATCGTCAGTTTCATAGTTTTCAAAAGCTTTGGCAGACAATTCAAATTGTACCATTGCCACATAGGATGGATCCGCGTTTCTCGCGTACAGGCCGTCTTTGCTCAGATGTACCCGCGCTTCATCAACGATGATAGTCAATGCTTCGATGCCGTCCTTCAAAGTCTCTCCGAGAATATCAGCTTTAAACATGATCCGCTCCCTTGTAACCGTCTAAACACCGTATATGTCTGCTCATAACTTTATATCTTTGTTGTTCAGAATTAGGTCGCAAAACGGTCTGCCTTGGCAGAGCAAAAAACGGAAAGCAGGGTTCAACTGAGCCCCGAGTCGCTTCTCTCGTAGGGAAAGTACCGAACGCTACCTGCGCCTTGCCCTAAACCCTCATCTAAACGGACGCTGACTTCTGTTATCGTGCTAAGGTCAAGCTTGCTACACAGCTCGTCGAGGAGGAAGCAACAAAGATCTTCAGCGCTCGCCGAATTGATGGGAAGCATAACTACATCCTCTCTCGGGAAGCAGTAACGCTTCCCGCATTGGCCAACCGTCACTGAGATAGCTCCATCGCGGGTGGTCTGTATCTGGACATCCGCATCTCGAGATGCGAGCAGAATCTTATGATCGAGAGCTTCACAGATCTCTGCAACATCTTTTTTGAGGTCCTCAAAGTCCATTACAAAATCGTGAATCTGCGCGCCGACGATCCTCGCACTCATTGCATATGTATGACCGTGCAAGCGCCCGCATTTCGGGTGATCTGGAATGAAATGGCACGCTGAAAATCGGAGCTTTGCTTGCCACCCATCAAGCTCTATCCACATAGATCGGTCCGTGCTGGCTGCGACGTTTCTTAAGTGCTTCATCTTTCGTGTTGTTACACTTGTCTATTAGTAGAGTGGTATATAAAAGCCGTCTAGCTGCCCATAATGCTTTTTATTCTGCGCGCGCCCTATCAACTAGAATGAAAAGCCTCGAGAAACGGCGAAAGGACTATTACTACAGGCGGGCGAAGTCGGAAGGATACCGATCACGAGCTTCTTTCAAACTGCTGGAAATTCAAGAACGGTACCACATAATACGACGCGGAGATGTGGTCGTTGATTTGGGTGCCGCCCCAGGCGGATGGCTCCAAGTGATCCGCCATTTAGAAGCGTCTGCGATAGCCGTTGATCGACAGCAGATCGCTCCGCTGCCGGGGGTGACGCCTATTCGAGGCGACATAACTTCCCCCGAAGTTGTGACTAAAATACAAGAGATTGTAAATGCTGTAGATGTCGTCATATCAGATGCTGCTCCGAACCTAACTGGTGCATGGAGCCTAGATCACGCGCGATCAATCGACCTTTCAGCCTGCGCCTTAGAAATCACCAAATGTGTTCTGAAACCCGGCGGCAATTTCGTGGTAAAAGTTTTCCAAGGGGACCTCTTTGACGCGTTCACGCGCGAGGTAAGCGCGTATTTTCAATTTGCCAAAGCGTTTAACCCGCGAGCATCTCGAAAGCAAAGCGCCGAAACATACATAGTAGCTAAGCGTTATAGACCCTCAAAAAGCGCTTGACAAGCTGAGTCGTTGAGGATTGGGCAACCTGTGCCAAAGTCACGGGAGGTTCAATCCACAAGTTACTGACGTAAAACTATTTATTCACGTATCGGAAAATAGTCGTTGTATTGCAGCTACGGACCCAAAAAAGATTTTTTTCTGAACGACGTTCTGACGTCTGCGAGTAATGGCACAAAAAAGCACCACTGGCGTGATGACGAGGCTCTTACTCATTTATTTGGTGATGACAGTAGCATACGCTTTTTTGCGAAATCCCGTTGGTCAAGCCATGAACTATGTCCTTGGGGGCTTGGTTACCACCCTCTACGTTCCCCTCTTCATCACAATCCTTTTGCTTTCGGTCATCACAGGCTCTTATTCGTCTTTGCTGCTAAACCGCTTCGTCGATCAAAAGCAGTTAAAACAGTCTCAAGCAAAGATGAGGGAATTTCAGAAGGTCTACCGTGAGGCCCAACTGGCCGGAGACAAAGGCAAACTGAAAAAGCTCGAGAAAGAACGTGCTGAAGTGATGGAGCTTAGCATGGACGTTCAAGCACAGACTATGAGGCCTATGCCATACATACTGATCATCTCGCTGCCGCTTTTTGGCTGGCTAAGTTACACAATGTCGCAAGCAAGTTCTTGGCCGATCAAGGTGTCGACTACGATCAGTTTACCCTATTTTGGAACTCTGCCGTACACTCAAGGTATCATCTTCGGTTTTCCGGTTTGGCTTATTTGGTACCTAGTTTGCTCGCTTGTCTTTACTCAAGTCATTCGCAAGACTTTGGGAATGTGACTGCTGGCAGCGGGATCAGAGCTTAGCAAGTTTCTTGTCAGTTCTCCCGAGTATTGTCGCCGCCGTCTTCAAAAGGACCGTTGCGATTTTATGCTCAACCGTGATTAAGTCGGGATTTTTCGCTCTCACAGCTCAAATCGAGCAGCACTCGCTTCAACGTGTTTGTATCAGCGTCCGTCTTGATCGACGTGCCTGAAAAGTGAGTTCTCGATGCGCGACAACCGATGGTGCGCAGTCCGCTTACGAGCGTTTCAATAGGAACCGGTGGACACCTGAGTTCTTTCAGGAGCTTGTGATAATCAAAAAACGTTACCGTATCAAGCTCATTTAGGCACAGCGTTACGATTTTCGCGGCCTGCATCTTGGTGCCAAAAATACCGGTCTCAATGTTTTCGAGAACTTGCTCGCAGAATTTTTGATCGTGTAGAGTCCCAAGCCAGAGAGGTCCGGCCACGGCAAGTTTTGCACCGCAAAACGCACAGTCGGAGTGCCAGGTAGAAAACAGCCCGGAGAGCACATAGCGATGTCCGCAAGCAAAACAGTGCGCTATGAATCCCATCGACCTGACACACGCATTGGCAAGCTCGGCGCCGCGATCGAGAAGCAAATAAGCTCGATAGTAGTGCTCGGTTGCGTGTGCGAGGACTGGCGTGGCAGATTTATCATATTTGACTAGCTCTCGAATGATTGCACCAATGAGTATTCTTATCCCTGTCTCAGCGTGATACTCTGTGTTCATAGGAAGTGCCGAATACCTCCTCACGCCGGCACTAAAATGAGCGCCACTTAGAGGGCCCGTGTCCGTCGCGGTCACACACAGCATCTTGCTAGCTGACCTGCACGCTGCGTCAACAAAAGGGGCTGGGGAGCCGAACGGGTCTATATCTATTACGTTGAACCTAGCTTCTGACATCAAAGCGTTCGCATCACGGTGCTCCACCTTGACGTTCTGCTGCAGTCTTTTCGCGTTCTTCTTGATCAGCTCATAAGCTGTGAGGTTATAATCATTGACCGTGACCTCGACCTGCGCCTCGTTCGCAACTCTGAGACCTCGTATGCCACAACCCGCGAGCGCATCTAGATACCTAAGCCCGCTATTATCGCGTTGATTATCGGCAAACGTCTGCGTGCAAGCAACGCTTATGTCTCGGCTTAACTCCATTCGTGGATTGTAGAACACCGGTGCCGATGATGGGGGGTACGACGCGTTTGGATCCAAGAGCGGCACTAAAACAGCAGTTTGGCCTTCAAGAGCGAGCCTCGTTCGCACAACTAGGACTAAGTTTAGTAAATCTTAAGGTTTTTCATACGCCGCGCAATTCGCTTGTGCGCTCGTGCGCTGCGTCCAGAAACGCCGAGCGGAAACCGGAAAAACGCGTCTCAACGGACCCTCTCGAACTTCCAGTGATCGACCAGCGGTGCGGTGGCATCGACGCCGACCTTCGTTGTCGTGCCGTCGCTTCCAGTACGCGGGTCGAGGGACGATCCACGAACGTTTGGGATAACCATAACATCTAAATCGCCTTTGACGCGGGTGGCAATTGCAAATTCTATGTCATCAGTGTCATAGACATCAATGTCCTCATCGACCACTACAACGTGTTTCAAACTCGTGTGAGCTGCAAACGCGGCCATGATCACATTTTTTGCATCCCCCTCAGTCTGTTTCTCTATCTGTATAACAGCGTGCAGATAGTGCCGTCCTCCTGCCGTTAATACTACATTCTTCACTTTGGTCACGTTTTTGCACGCATTGTAGATCTGCGGTTCATACGGAATGCCCATCAAAACCGCGTGTTCGGCGCCTGCTGGCAATATGGTGTGATAGATAGGGTCTCTAGCCGACACCATTCTCGTTACTTCGATAACCGGTTCAGGTCGAACGACGTCATAAGTACCCGTAAGATCCACAAAAGGGCCTTCATTTGTAGTTGTCGTTGGGCTTATTTGTCCCTCCAAGACTATTTCGCTTGGCGGGACAGGGATCCCGTTTTCACATTCAATGAGGGTCTGGGCCGTTCCCTTCAGTGCGGCCGCATAGTTGAATTCGAGGCCACACGGGAGTCTCGTTGTGGTTGCAAATAGCGTGACAGGATCGACGCCTATGGCAACGGCGATATTCAGAGGCTCGGCTTTTTTTGCAGATGCTTTATACATCAGATACGTGTGGCGCGGCGGCACAAGCCTCACGGCTAACGAAGTTTTGCCAATGACCATCATGCGATGAACTGACGCATTTATTCTGTGACCATATTTTGCCACCACGACGCCTGCAGTGATGTACGGTCCGCCATCACGCTCGAAAAACTTCATTACAGGTAACTTGCTCAGATCCGGAGTGCGTTCTAAGTCCCACGCAAGATCTTGCATTACCGTCTTTCCCGTTGCTGCCGTACTCAAAAGCTTATGCATGAGTCCTCGTTCGTCGACGTTGAGCGCTTGGGCGAGTAACGCGCGCGAGGCCAAGAGGTTTACGATGGCTTGGGAGCCGTCAATGCGTTCAAACAGAACCGGTCCTCGTCCTCGGGCTAGCCGCGGCGCTTGCAATATCGGCGAAACGGGCTTAGTTATGACTTCTAGTTGTCCCGAGTCCTTTAAATGCTGAATGAAGCGTCTCATTTAGTCACCCCAGCGTGGCGACACCGAATGGTCAACCTGCAACAGGTCGAGCACCCGGGCAACCAGAGCGTCAATGAGCTCTTCGATCGTAGTCGGACGCGTGTAAAACCCCGGACTGGCGGGGACTATTACAGCCCCACATTGCGACAACTTCAGCATGTTGCTCAAATGAATCCCGCTCAAAGGCGTTTCGCGTACAACCAATATGAGCTTCCTATGTTCCTTCAAACATACATCTGCCGCGCGCGTTACGAGGTTAGAAGAAACGCCGTGTGCGATACTTCCAAGCGTCTTCACGCTGCACGGAATTATCACCATGCCGTTACTGATGTGGGAACCGCTTGCAATAGGCGCAGCGAGGTCCATTTCGTCGTACGTGCGGTTGACTAGCGACGTGACGTAGTTCAAGCTGTAGTTAGTCTCTATGTCTATAAGCTGCTGGCCACTTTTGGTCACAACGAGCTGTGTGTCAACGCCGAGGCGATTCAGAGCCTCCAGCAGCCGAACGCCGTACTGCACTCCACTCGCCCCGGTAATAGCAACTATTATCGTCATTTGAGAGCCTCGATAAGTTCATCAACAAGCAAAAATGATGCATCAACAATCTCTACGACTTGCCCTTCAGATGCATCGTGCACATGAATCCCGACAACCACGACGCAGTTCCGCCGCAATTCCTTCGAAATTCGCAAAGCGGCTTCTTTAGCGATAATGTCATCGCGATGATTTGGAACGGTTAATACCGAAGCAAACGACCTCCTTTGAAATCCGCCCAGCGCAACGGCGCCCACGTGCGCTTTTCCCCCCACCAACGTGACGAGTAAGTCTTTTCCCACGCGAGTTGCATCGACCCGCAAATCTGCTGAGCCCGCATTCCTCGTAAAAACAACGTGACCACGAGACAAATATCTACTCCCGATGACAGTTTTTGGCAAATCAAATGCTTAAGCAAGGCGACAATCAGGCGGCTACGGCCACACCACCTCTAATTCTGTCGTGCTCTCAGTCTTAAAGCTTTTGGGTTTGTCGCCTGCACGGGCGCAACGGTTCAGACTGCTACTAGCATCTGCGTCTAGCTCGAAAGAGTTTCGCGGCCGATCACGCCGCAGCATGGCACCGCTCATCCATTCCTTGTTCGCCTCTTCCTAGTCCCCAAACAAGACAGTTCGCGATGCGCATGACATACCCATTTATTCTAGAAAAGCTCACTGAAACGTCAGGGAAGAACATTGCTACTCCTATCGGGCGGAACCGGTAGCCCTAAGCTGCTTCGCGGGCTGCTTTTCTATTGTTCTGGCGCTCAAGTGACAGTCATTGCTAATACTGGAGATGATATCTGGATCTCGGGAAATCTTGTTTGTCCGGACGTTGACACAGTTATCTACACCGCAGCGGGAATTGTGAGCGAACGGTGGTGGGGTATCAACGGTGATACCTTCCGTACTCACGAAAGACTAGCTAGCTTAGGACACAAAGAAGCGCTCATCATAGGCGAGCTTGACAGAGCTATTCATATTTTTCGCAGCGACCTTCTGCGACGAGGGGCAACGCTAACTGATGCAACCCTTGCGATGTGCGCTTCGTTCGAATTATCTGCCAGAGTCCTTCCGATGACAGACGATTTCGTGCCTACAACGATCGTAACGGACAACGGCGAGATGCATATCCAAGATTTTCTAGTGAAATATCAACAAGCACCGAGCGTTTCGCAGGTGAGGTGCCGGGCCGGCAAAATGACCAAAGAAGTAGAAACTGCACTAGATGAACATCGCTCCGTTGTGATTGGACCTTCAAATCCGATATCGAGCATAGGGCCTATTCTTGAGGTAACCGGCATGCGACAAGTCCTTAAAGACCGATTTGTTATTGCGGTTAGTCCAATAATACGGGGGGAGCCAATAAGCGGACCTGCGGGAAAGTTTATGGAATCGAGCGGACTTCCGGTTAACTCTTTAGGAGTCGCGGAGTTCTATCGCGACTTCTTGGACGTCTTGATCGTTGACCTTCGCGACGACATTTTGCAAAGCGATTTACCGGGCGATATTAAACTGCTCCGCGCGGATACAATCATGTACGGCATAGAGCAAAGCAAAAAACTGGCGGTGGAGATCATGCGAGCACTTGCACCCCAAAGTTGAGGTCATATATTAAGGACAGTCGGCGTCTGAAAAACAAAATTAAATAGCAGCAAAATACAATATTGAACATCCGTATTATTACTTGCCTATTTCAGCGCAGCGAGTGAGTCTTGGTACGCACAGAGGTTTCATCGTGTCTCAAGTAGCCTTTCAACTGACGATCGGCGATGTCTGCATCCCTAATCCTTTAGTTCTCGCTTCGATGGCTGGGCTAACTAACAGCTCGTTTGCTATCTCGCGCGGCGTTGGACTAGCAATTCTCGGTGGATACAACCTTGACGCGGCAACCATCGAAGCAGCTAAAGAGCTAGTCAAAAAGGGACGAAGCGAATTCGCTTACGACGAACCGACACCTGTGATCGAAAACGAGCTCGGAGTCATGAGCACAATCAAAATGAAAGCCGGTATTAATGCTCGGTCAACTACGCTGGAGCCACTGATCGCGATCGCCGAGTTGATTCATCAAAAAGGGGCAATTCTCGAACTAAACGCCCACTGCAGACAGCCTGAAATGGAAGCTGTTGGCGCCGGCCAATGTCTCACGCGCGACCTCAACAAGCTCAGCGAATGGATACGGGAGATCAAACAAACAGACGTGCCTCTGTCGGTGAAGGTACGCGCAGGCGTTGTTGCAGACATAGAGCTCGCAAAGGCTATAGACAAAGCCGGCGCCGACGCGATTCATGTCGACACTATGGATTTTGGACCAGCGTTGGTTAAGAAAATTAGGGATGCTACGGCGCTCAAAATCATCGCAAACAATTCGATCGTGGACTACGCCAGCGCCCACAAGATGTTCTCGATGGGGGCGGATTATGTCTCAGTCGCCCGTGCCGCTGTGGCCGACAACGCCGCTTTTGACAAAATCCTGACTGAAGTTCAGTCATATCAAGAAGCAGTTGGCTGGTACAATGCGCCAAAACACATTTGCGCCGGAGGGGACCTGCGGGGGTTAGCGTACTGTTGCATGCCAGTAAAGGAGTGTCCACTGCGCTATGTTCTGAAAAGAGCAGGGATCTCGAACGAAGAGTACGTCCAAATCAAGGAGAGCTTCAATGACACAACGCTAGGGGCGGGACCGGGTACGTGCTTCGGCAGCATGGTATGGTGCTGCAAAATCACTAGGCCTTGCCCCTGGAGAGATAGCACTCTGCACGACCTAGGTTTTTCCGACGTTGAGTACATGCAACTCAAAAAGCAACTTGCAGAGAGATTTCTCAGCTGTCGAGACCTCGACTAAGCTTCTCACCATGTACGACCCAGACTTCATAGCCGGTTGTGCCGAGTTAGCAATGTTGCTCGAGGTGTCAGCGACGCCAAAGCCGGGTAATGTAGACCGAACGCATGACTTTGCAGATGTAACTTACGAACATTTTCTTGCATCCGCAGTCGGCACTTTTGCTGTGTTTAAAAAAGCAGCGTCAGCTCGGCATCAGATGGGCGGTCTGATTCTCGATGCGGTTCAAGCAAGTACCACCTGGCAGAATGCTGGGAATTGTCACTTTGGCGCAATCCTGCTGCTGATCCCATTATGTGCGGCGGCACGGAAAAGCAGCACGATATCCCAACTCAGGACTAACATCGTCCGCGTCGTCAAGCAGACTTCGAGCGCTGATGCGATCCGATTCTATGAATCTTTTCGGAGCGTCCACGTCTGCGTTGGACAGCATCACTATCTTGACGTGAATGACGCGTCCTCAGTGCAAGCGATTCAGCAACAAAATCTGACCCTTTGGGACGTTATGCAAATATCGAGCCCAAACGACACCATAGCAAAGGAATGGACTGAAGGATTTCCTCGCACCTTTTACGGCGCCGAATTGATGAGGCACTACAGTGAATCGGGGTTCACTGTCAAGAATTCCATTGTGCACTTGTTTCTTCAACTCCTCAGCGAGTTCCCCGATACACTCATAGCAAAAAAATTCAGCACTGATGTTGCCCTTGAGATTTCGGCAAAAGCTGCTGACGCGTTAAAACAGGACGATGCCGATGAGCTCGACAAAGAGCTTATCGCGCGGCACATAAACCCCGGGACGACAGCAGATCTCGTGATTGGATCGTTATTTGTCGTGCTCTTAGGAGGCTTCCGGTACTGATGGAAGTGCAATTTCACGAAGGCATCTCAGAAGTTATAGGAACGACGCGCAATGGCCAGCCCAACGCCGCTCCTATGGGCGTCATAAATCGCGGCTCCCTCTACATTTCCGTTTACAAAGACAGTCACACCTTTTTAAACATTAAGAAAAACCTTCAGTTGGTTGCCAACTTTGTTGCGGATCCGCTGATTTACGTGAAAACTGCCTTTGAGGATCTCGATCCTGACTTTTTTTCCCCCGATGAGACGGCGCCTGTCCTAAAGGCAGCGTATGCATGGGTAGAATTCACGTGCTCTATTCTGGAAAAACCGACTCAAAAAAGCGCCGTAGTAGAGCTCCAGCCTGTGAGATCTGTTATCCTGCAGCGACCAATAATCCCTGTGAACAGGGCTTTTTGCGCTGTGCTTGAAGCAACAATTAACGCAACACGTTATCAGACTCTTAAAGACCCAGCCTACCTCGAGCGAATTACCCACTGTGAGAATATCGTAACTAAGTGCGGTGGAAGGCGCGAATTTGAAGCATTTAAGCTCCTAAAAAAATATCTTGGACAAGCGATATCTAAACAGCAGAATTAAGGTCAGAACGATTGAGTGAGCTATGGCAAGAATCGCGTGGGGCATTACAGGCGCTGGGCATCATTTACGCGAAACGTTTGATTTGTTCGTCGAGGCAAAGGAAGCCTACCGCGACCGCGTGGCTGTGACTTCATTTGTCTCGCGGGCTGCAGAGGAGGTTGCACGGGTCTACGGCCTTTTTCAGTACTTGGATCGAGTTTCACCGGGAGGGTACATGGAGGAGGTCATACTCGAACGCGAACAAGGATGGAGCTACCCAAAAACGGGCCGCTTCTCGCGCGGCATCTATGAAGCATTGTTTGTGTCGCCGGCTACGTCCAATACGGTAGCCAAAATAGCTCACGGCATTGCTGATTCACTCATTACTAATGCGGTCGCGCACGCCGTGAAAGGCGGGGTTCTGGTTTTCATCGTTCCTGTCGACATTGAAGGTAGCGTTAAGAGTCCTGTGCCTTACTTCATAAACAGAGATCTTTGCACTCAGTGCCGAGAATGCGCTCAGGCTTGCCCAAACGATGCGATTGACGACCAAATCGACTACCTCAAATGCAGCGGCTGCGGTGTATGCAAAGACGTGTGCGATTATGACGCGATCCAAGATGGGACGGTGGACCTCGTCGTCCGCGACATCGACAAGAACAACGTCCGAACCCTAAGAGATTCAGAAGGAATCACGGTTCTTGACAGCCCTCATCAGCTTGAGGAGGCACTTTGGGCAACTATGTGACCCGCACGTCCGTGCCAAGCGCCCAATTCGATGTTTTTGTTGGGGATAATTTAACGGCTATTCCTATTATTCAAGACCCGCGCCTTAAATGAATAACTCGCCGACCGGAGACGCGGTGATACGCGGCCGCTGGCTGTAGACCTGCCAGCCCGTATGGCGCCTAGTATGTCCTGCACTGTGACGCCGCTCGCAGCATCTACTTCAGTATACCCAAAACCAACCGTCTCAACGTTATGAGAATCACTTCCGCCAGTGACTCCAAGGTTCAGTTTCGCAGCTGAACGAGTCGCGAGATAATTAGAGACGCCAAGAAGGCGCCGTGAATTAAACGCTTCGACAGCGTCTATCCTCTTATTGCGCAAACTACGGATGCCCTTTCTGAATAATTCGAATGGATGTGCCGCCACGACTATCCCATGGCCGTCGTGAGCGCGTTTGCTGGTTTCAGAAGTAGATAGACCGGGGGGCACAAGAGTGTGATTTCCGAGCGTGATCAAATGACCCTCCGCTGTTGAGATCTCAGCGCCAGGTATTATGATGAGATTCAGTCCCAGATCCTCCGTAAGCCTCACTGCATCAAAGAAAGATTGCACAGAATTATGATCAGTAATCGCGAGTCCGTCGAGACCGGCTTCTTGGGCCTGCCTAAGTATCGCTTCGACAGAGCTGTTTGAGTCAGGAGAAAAATGTGAATGAATGTGCAGATCAAACCTCATACCATCAGTAATTGTGATATAGCATATTAAGAATGTTGTTACAGGCGAGAACCCATAGAACGAGTGCTTGTAGCGACCGGTCGCTGCGCCGAACAAGTCGTTAGAGAAGCCGTAGGCGCAGCCGCAGATGTGTTGGTTCTAGATGTAGATATTGCGGCGCTAATGACCCCTCCCCTCTTAAGGGAGGCGTACGTCGAGTTCTCAAGGTGGCATGGTCACAAGCACGATGTGATCTTGATTCCCGGCTCTGCTAATCCCGCTGACTTCGGGGCGCTTGCTGACGAGCTGAGCGTGAAAATTGCTTTAGGCCCAAAACAGGCCTATGATCTCGGCTTGGTGCTTGCGTCACTCGATCAATCCATGCTGTCGCTTAACGAGCCAGCTGACCGTATCATTCGCGAAAAGCGTAGAAGTGACGCCCTGAACCTATTGACGCAGCTAGAAACATCGGCGGCTTATAATTTCAAAATTCGAGACCTCAAAATTGGAGGAAACTCTCGAATGAAGGTGCTCGGAGAGATAATCAACGCCCCGGTCGCAGATGCTAAGCGCATTGCTTTGCAGCATATACGCAACGGGGCTGATATCATCGACGTCGGCATACCTCTCGGAACCGCAAAGCGCGATGTGAGCCGCACCTTTGCTGAGGTCAGCGCGGTAACCGACGAGTACAACGTCCCCCTCAGCATAGACAGTCTCGATCCAGAGCTTATCTGCGCTGGAATAGATTCAGGCGCTGAACTCATTCTCTCACTTACGGGAGAAAACGCCGCCGAGATAGGACCCACAGTCGCAAGAAAAGACCTTGCAGTTGTGGTGTTGCCGGAAAACGGCGATGTTTGCTCTACCGTAGCTCTCGCGCGGACTTTTGGCATCAGCAAAATCATCGCCGATCCTGTCCTATACCCGATAGGCAGTGGCGCCTCCACCTCGCTCGCCGAGTACCACCGCGTCAGATCGGTCAGCAAGGTGCCGCTGTTTCTCGGCGTCGGCAACATCGTTGAGCTTATGGAAGCCGACTCGATAGGCGCTAACGCCCTGCTTGCCGGTCTGGCAATGGAGCTGGGGGTTAGCGTGCTTTTTACTCCTGAGCACAGTGACAAGGCAACGGGCAGCGTTAAGGAGCTGAAGACAGCGGCTCAGATGATGCAGCTCGCACAGTATCGAAAAAGCCCACCAAAAGATCTAGGCATTGATCTTCTCGTATTGAAAGAGCGTAGGCGGCGACCGGAGTATCGAATCACCAGCACGAACGTCCTCGACGCTAAGGATTTTGACACAGCGAAATGGGCGCCTGACCCAGCCGGCAATTTCGTGATCGGTTTTAGAGGCGGAATGATCGTTGCGAGGCACGACACGGGAATTACCGTACGAGGCAATTCCGCAAAAGGTTTGCTTGATGCTATTTTTGAGCTTGAGCTCGTATCGACAGCATCCCACGCAGCGTATCTTGGGCGTGAGTTGAAAAAGGCAGAAATCGCGCTGAAGCTGGGAAGGAGCTACGCACAGGATGATGCATTCTGAGGTCTAGCTCCAAAAAATGCAAAGACGAACTGACTTCATCCGACTGTGAAAGGAGGGACAAATCTCGCGTTCATTCAGACAAATTTTGGTCGCTGCGAGAGCATTTCGGGTAATGTTAGTGGCCGATATGGCATTTGCTTGAGTTCTTGGCGCACGTGAGCGATCAGCTCATTGACAGACATCGGCTCTTTTTGCCCCGAAAAGCGTACGGTCACAGCGAGGCTTTTCCTCTGCTCCTCTTTTTCCCCGATAACAGCGACGTAGGGCACCCATTCTCTTCCGGCAGAGGCGACTTTCTTGCTTACTGACTCATCGCGGTCGTCGATGTCAACGCGTATTTTCGCATTTCTGATCTCGGTTGCAATCTCTCGCGCATATTGAAGATGCTTTTCCGAGACAGAAATGATCCTCACCTGCGTTGGAGCGAGCCACACCGGAAGGGCCGGCACTTTCTCGAGCGCCTGCGTTTCGAGGATCGCGCAGAGTACGCGCTCTATCCCGCCCGTCGGGGACGTGTGCAGGATAATGGGCCAGTGTTCTCCCGTTTCGGTATAGTACTTGATGTCGAACCGCTCCGCGCTCTCCACGTCAATTTGGACGGTCGGGCATTCGATTGGTTTCCGCGAAGTATCCAAAGCAGCGAGATCGCACTTACAAACCCAGTAATGAACGCGCTCCGACAAGAGTTCTACCAAGAAGGGGCGCTTAAACTCACGAGCGATCTGCTCTACCCATTTTTTGTTGTCCTTATAAAACGCCTTTGTGCTCCGAAATATAGCCTGATATTTCACGTCGAGATCCGTCCCCGATTTGAACCCGAGTCTCAGCTGCTCCATGAAGAAACGCTTGGCTTCGCTCATGTCCCGGCAAGCGGTGTGCATGTCAGGCATCGTAAAAGCCCGTTGGCGCTTGAGACCAGTCAATTCGCCCCGCTGCTCATACCTGAAAGAATAAGTCGACAGCTCGTACAGTTTTAGCGGCAGATCTTTTTCGGTCAAATGCATCTGGTGCATCATGCTGAACATACCAAAGCAGGCAGCGAATCTGAGCATCATTTCGCGTGCGCCCGCTTTCAGCCGATATTGTCGCTCACCAAACTTGCTCGCGTGTTCACTGACCGCTCTACTGGACAGGTCATACATAACCGGCGTCTCGACCGGCATCGCGCCGTAGTTCACCGACAGGATATACGAATAGTCGATGAGGAGATCGCGTACTAGCTTTCCTTTGGGCAACCACTTGAGGTGTCCGGCGTCTGAAAGCGGCTCGTACTCGACGAGCTGCTTATCTTTCATTAGCTTGATATGCGGCAACTCCGCTTCCGTGCTGTGGAGGGCGTGCTGTCCCAATTCGTAACTAATGATGTCCTTGAATTCGGCGTCCGTCGAGACAAACGCAGTCGCCGGAGTTATCGTGCCGCTAGGCTCAAGCACGTAAAATTCGCTTTCGACTGCCTTCTTCTCCGGTTTTGCCTCTGGGTGAATAGATCTGGATAGCTCAGCAAGAGGATGCCCTTTACACCTCAAACTGAACGATTTGTACCATCCGAATGGCGCCCTCAGCACTTCATATCCGACGAGCAGAGATTCAATCTCCCGCAGGATGTTCAAAGCAGTCTCAGATGACGCCAACTCGGAACTCAAATGAGCGTAGGGATAGATCATGACCCTCTTCGTGGCTACCTTAGTCGCAACGTCGCCTATTGCATTCGCTGCGTCGGCTGCCACGTCGTCAATGCTCGCCTCGTCACCGCGTTCTGCAGCGACAAAGGCGACTAAGGCCTCCTCCATTCGCGCGTGTTTGCGTGAATCTTCGGTATCTTCAGCGTACTTGCTTGCCTTCGTGACCTGGTACTCAATGTAGTCAACGTGCATTAGCAGAACTCGCATGTTTAGCAGTCCTCAGTTTTCAAATCACGGTCGCATGGTGGTTTCACAAGGGTGACAGGTGCTGCCTTTACGGCTCAGCGGTCTTTAAAGCTAAAAAAACCCGTAATACAAATGTGTTCGCCTCAAAGAAGGCCTTTGGCTAGTATAGACTTTTGACGAACGTGTA
>DASPOC010000059.1:0-12719 GCA_035626195.1 Bathyarchaeia archaeon
TACGCTCGAATTGCAGCCGCGAATGTTGCACCCACGCTGCGTTCATTCGCTCCAGCCGTTTCTTTTTCAGATTCTCCTTCATTATCCAGCGTATGTCGCTGTCCGTAGTCGAAAACCAGTGTTCCATCAAAGGTATCCCCGCGGCGGGATTTGCAGCGACCGCTACGCTCCAACAGTATCCCATGCTCTTCTTTAGGGCGTTGAATTCGTCGGTGTTGCGATCGTTCGAGCTCGAAATCGACGCGGTAATCCGATCTAGCAGTGCGAGCGTCTGTTTTGTGTACTCTTTCTGCTTCAGCAACCGAGGCTCACAAAGCGAAGCGGCTGCGGCTCGCATCTCAAGGAAGTTGCCTCGACTCCAAAGCTCCATTTCGCTGAGAAGCCGGCGCATATCGGTGTCGCCGAGGCGTTGAAGGGCCATCGCAACGCCCTCGCGGACGCGCCATCGTGAATCAGAAGCACATTTTCGGAGCGTTTCGAGGACGCTGCAATCCCCTTGTGCGAGAAGTCGCCCCAGCCCCACGGCACCGCACACGGCTAGAAATTCGCCCGGTGTGTTGGCCGGAAACCTCTCTGCGTCAAACGTTAAAAAGTGCCTAAACTGGGCTTCAGTCCCCTCATTGGCAACCACGCTGACCAATTCTAGATTTGCTCGCGGGCCTGGCAATCTCGACTCTTTTAATAAGAAGTCATCCCAGTCAGCTAGTGAACGTAGTATCATTCGATAGTCCTCGGTCTTGCTCACGTCGATCCCTGTTCAAGAATGCCGAAAGCGTCTATTAGTAGTCAGCGGTGGGTGCCGAGGTGCGGAACCGGCAAGTTAAAGTTTGTATTACAGTGCATGTAGATTGTGGAAGGAAGACAGAAGTAATACCGAGGCGGCCGGATGGATGCAAGAAAAAAACTGTGCACTACATGTAAGTTGATTCTCCCGGGCGAGTTTCAATATTGCCCTATGTGTGGAGAACCCGTTACTGAGGGTGCCCCTCCTGCTGGCGCACCACCTTACGAACCGCCGCAAGAGGATGACAACCCGATATTGCTAGAACGACTAACTGGCGCGCTTACGGGCAGGACCCTCCTCATCATAGGCGTCGTCGTGGTTGTGCTTCTCCTTATAGCGGGGGCAGTTGTCCTTAGTCAAAGACCTCAATCCGCAACGACGCCATCGTCCACACCGACACCGTCACCCACACCGACCCCTACACCCACACCGACCCCTACACCCACACCGACGCCAACCATCAGGCGGATCGTCATAGGGTAGCGCTTTTTACCCCTGCTGTCTGGTCGTGAGTCAGGGCTTCGCTGGTTAGAATGGTTCGGCTTTAAGCGCTTCGCACCGCAGGCGCCATCAAGCACCTTGTATCAGAAGACGATGTGCGTGCTGCCGCTTATGAAAAAGGTTTTGTAGGTGCAGTCATGGCAAGTGCGTGATCGATCGTTTTGAGCAAGTTTTCGACATGCGGGCGTTGTTCGAGCGCTCCTTCTCGGAGCGTCTGCCTTCCGTGCTCGGTGATCTCGTAAACGATCTTTTCGCGCCCCCCCGTCGGCTCTCGAGCGAGGACATCGCCAGCTTCTTTCAGTTCGTGAAGGCGCGGGTAGACGTTGCCGGCAGTCGCCCGGAAGTGCCCGTGACTGCGTTCCTTTATGAGTTGTGCCAAGTCGTAACCGCTCATGGGGCCATTGATAAGCAGAAAGTAGAGCACGAAGAGCGAGTACACTTTCAGGGCTTGCCGCTCAAGCGGTTTTTGTCCGATCATTGTTCAAGCATTCGTCTTTTTATATATAACAATTGTTGTTATATAATTTGCTGATATACCATTAACTGATATCGTTTACGAGGTTTTATTCAATACGCTACACAACGGTTGCTGGCGCTTCCTCAACGAATACTAGTAGGCAACGCATGGTGCCGGCTACCGTCGGGTTCGGCTCCAGCATTTTCGATGCGGGACTCCTCTTCGTTCCGGGTCCAATCCTTCTTCTCATCGCTAGCCCGTTGGCGGGCGCAGCGGTGAACACGCGTGGCGCCAAGCTTCCGTTGGTGCTCGGATCGGTCGTACTCTCGGCCAGTTCCCTGTGCTTCCACTTGTTCCACACACAAAGTTGCAGGACATCGTCGGCTTCAGGGTGATGGGCGCAGGCATGGGCTTTATGCTGGTGTCGATGATAAACACTATCATCCAATCTGTGCGCCAGGGGGAAACTGGTATCGCGACGGCGATGAACACACGGTTTAGAACTGCTGGTGGCGTCTTAGGACCTACCATCGCAAGCTTCTTCCTCGCAGAATATGTCTCGCCGCTCATGATTCAGACGCCACGAGGTCCCGTTCCCGGCCCACTCTTACCTAATGCAACGGCGTTCAACTACATCTTCCTCACTGCGCTCGGTATCTCACTCGTGGGGGTGCTTGTGACGCTATTCGTTACGAGCCGAGCGGCAGAGATAGAGGCCTATGAGCCTGTCAAAGAGGCAGCTGCAGCAGTATGATCGCTGGTGATACAATGGAATACAAAAACATCCTGATCGGAACCGATGGCGGGGACCTGATGGTCCCCGTGTATGATAACGCGGCCTATTTCGCGGGACTGACCGACGCGACCGTCCACATCGCGTACGTCCTCGACATCGCTGGGTTTACTGCCTACCCCGTCGACTCATCGTGGGAAAACATGTACGACGTGCTCCTCGTCGAGGGAAAGAATATCGTCGCGAATGCCAAAAAAGACCTGGTTTCCCGTGGCGTAAATGAGGACCGAATCGTTACCACAGTGCTCGACGGACATCCGGCCGAAGAACTGGACAAGTACGCCGGGAGCCACGATATTGACCTCATCGTCATCGGATCGCACGGGCGAAAAGGTTTAGACCGTCTGCTGATCGGCAGTGTGGCTGACAAAGTCGTGCGGGGCGCCAAGGTTCCGGTGCTGATAGTTAGAAGTCGGTAGGATCCCGCTCACATTCGCGCAAGCGGCGGCGGCATCTGCTAGCCATCATATTCCACGCCTGGTACTGGGGGGTGCTCGTCGCTCGATCGCTCATCCTAAGAACGAAGGTTTCGATCGCTGTTGGCCGGTTTGGCGTTTCGATTTTGGCTTGTGCGGCAGGGCGTTTTTTGCCGGGATCGGTATGCACAAATAGCGCAACTGAGTCAGCGAGCGCTTTGGCCATTCGGCCAAGTTTGTCGCACCGCGCGCCGCTATTATTAAGCACTCCAGGCCGTATTGATTATGCGATGTATTTTAAGGAGCTTGTCGCACTGTTCGATGAGCTAAGCGCCTACGCGTCAAGACTCAAGAAGGCTGAAATCATAGCTGGTTTTTTGACTGGAGCCTCTCAAGACGATATCGAAATCGTGTGCACATTTCTGACCGGCCGAATATTTCCGGCGTGGGACACGCGCGATATCGGGATAGCTGGTAAGACGTTGGTCAAAGTAATTGCGAACATCAGCGGCAAGAGCAGCGAGGAGGTAGTTGCGAGCTATCGCGACACGGGACACCTCGGCATAACTGCGGAACGGCTTCTCGGCAAGAAAGTTGCGATGAGCCTTGCGGCGTTTGAGGAGGACCTCACTGTCGCCGATCTGTATCGCTATTTCGAAGAGCTGGTAGCGATGACAGGAAAGGGGTCAGCCCAGAAGAAGCAGCGAATGCTCTCGAGTCTGTTAAGCAGGGTCGCGCCGCGAGAGGCGTATTATATCGTCAGTCTTGCCACTCGCAACCTTCTCACTGGCTCGAAGGAAGGCGTAACTGAAGATGCCATCGCGCAGAGCTTCAGCGTGCCTGCCGATGCGGTGCGGCGCGGGTGGATGCTCGCCAACGACATCGGTCTTGTCGCGCGAATCGCCAAAACGGAGGGACTACCGGGGTTACAGGCGCTCAACATCGAACCGATGCGGCCCGTCAGGCCCATGCTCGCGCAGAACGTCGCCGGCGCCACCGAAGCGTTGGCCGCGATGGGGGGGCGGGCAGCGTTTGAAACGAAGTATGATGGGGCCCGAATTCAGGTCCACAAGACGGGGCCAGAGATCAAACTCTTCTCCCGCAAGATGGAGGATCTCACCGATGCTCTCCCCGACATCCGCGCGGCGGTGAACGAAAGCGTTCACGCCGATTCACTCATTCTCGACTGCGAGGCGATAGCCGTCGACAAGCGCACCGGGAAGGTGGTGCCATTTCAAAACGTCCTCAACCGCATTCGACGCAAGTACAGGGTACGAGAGCTCAGCGATCAGATCCCGATGCAGCTGCGCCCCTTTGATATCCTCTACTTGAACAGAGAAAGTCTCGTAGACCGACCCTTTGTCGAGCGACGCGCGCTCCTTGAGAAAACCGTGGTGCCGCTCGATACGCGATGCACGCCCTCTGAATTCAAGATTCTCGACGATCCTGAAGCCGTAGTTGCGTTCTTTAAGCAATCGATTGATGCGGGACACGAGGGGCTGATGGCGAAGGATCTCAACGCCGATTATAGCCCCGGCATTCGCGGGCGGAAAATGGTGAAGCTCAAGGAGACCCTCGAGAGCCTTGACCTTGTCATCATCGCCGCCGAGTACGGCCACGGACGGAAGGCCGGCTGGATCACCTCGTACGAGCTCGCCGCGCGCGACGAGGACAACGAGCGGTGGGCGCCGGTGGGGCGCGTCTCGAGCGGTGCCTCCGATGAACAGCTCAGAGAACTGACAGAGCAGATAAAACCCCTCATCGTCGGCGAGCACGGGCGTATGGTGGATCTCGAACCGCAGATCGTGCTCGAAGTGAAGTTCAACGAGATCCAGAAAAGCCCGAACTATGCTTCGGGCTTCGCGCTGCGATTTCCCCGAATTGTGCGGATACGAGACGATAAGGGCCCCGACGACGCTGAAACGCTCGAGCGCCTTGACGCATTATACCGCCTGCAGTTCAAACTTAAGGAGCCTACCCGGACATAATTTTGTCCGGAATGCATTGGTCCGGTCTCACCTCGTCGATCGCTGAATCTTTAACGGCAAATCCCGTAACTGGAATGTGATGAGCAGGAAATATAGCGTCAAGGCGCTGAGGCCATGCGTTGGTGGAGAGAGGGTTGGCCATCGAGGCGCACTTTGAAAAAGCGTTCTCTATGGGGGCGCTCTGCAAGCTCTTGGAAGGCATCGCGCAATGCTCGGAGAAGCTCGGTGTCGCACGATTCTCGCACGAGGGGTGTACGTTCACGTTGTATAGGAGCGGCAGGATAGACGTGCACCGCGCCAAATCTGAAGATGAAGCGATTCGATTGATCGATGACATCAAACCGATAGTCCAGGCGGCGTTCGTCGAGAAGTCATCGCCGTTACTCTGACTTCTTGCAAATTGTTGTCATTTTCTTGTAGAGCTCTTCTCCGGCCGGCGTAAGTTCGATTTCGCTCCCTCTCTTCATTCCGTAGCCGGCTTCAATGATGCGTCGCATTTCTTGGTCGACTAGCGCATCTCGCGTTTTGCCATAGCTCTCTCGATAGGCCTTCTTCGCACCCAAAGACATGCTCCTCCAGAGCAGGTCGTGTGCTTTGAGGTTCACGTCGATCTCCATTTTCAGGCACCTGTGATTCGAGAATATTTGTTAGCGGCGCACCATTAACGTGTCGCTCGGTCTAGCTGGAGAATATGCCCCCCATAAGCAATTGAGCCGTGAAGTCGGTCGCCGTAAAAAACCTTAACACGGGACGCGCCCGGCTTGCGGGTCGTGACGCTAGCGAGGAATGCTGCCCACAAATGGCCGAGAGACGCACAACGACGCGGGCGAAGCACGTTATAGCTTCTAAGAAACCTTTAATCTCCTTTGATCCCCACTCTCAATATCGTGCTACCAATGGGTCAGGCGGTGTGCCGCCACGAATTATGCTTCATCATCTTCTTCCGCAGCTTAGGCGCCAAGAACAAGACGTGCAACGCCACTGTAACGACGAAAAATAAGATATGGAGCAGCAGTACCACAAAACCGATCACCATTAGGAGCTTTAGTAACATACATTTGCCTAACATTTCTTCCTTGCAGTCCACAAAAGCTGCGACGGTCTAGAACGCCTCAATCAAGGATAAGTTTTGTCCCTCTTAAGACTTTTTTTACAAATCAAAGACGGAGTTCAGAGTAGCAAAGAATGCGATTGTGTTGCTGAAATTCATGGCATGAGCGACGGCTGATTTGGAAGGGCGTTTGCATGCGCCGATAGTTTAGGCGCTGGTATCAACGCTGTAAAAACGGCGCTTGAGGGGCTCCCGACTGCGGTCGAGGTGCTCATACAGGCCGTGTCTCCGTGTGTCTAAAAACAGCGAATGAAATACAATAGGCGGCGCACGGCGCAGTGCGGCTGTGGCTGGCATCTTATTGCAATTACACTGATTCGCAAGAAAAACAAAGCGCGAGCCCAGCCACAGCTGGACTCACACGTTGACTTAAAGTGTTACTTCCGGCGTCGCATCACCAAGTACGCAACGGCCAACAGTCCCGCCACTCCGTAAACCGCCTCAAAGCCCGGCAAGCCGAGGAATCCCGCGGCCTTCGATGCAGCCGCCGATGCAACCGCTCCCTTAGTAACATTTTTGCTAGCAGCCGCCGATTTAACCGCCGATGTAACCGCTCCCTTAGTAACATTTTTGCTAGCAGCCGCCGATTTAACCGCCGATGTAACCGCTCCCTTTGTAACATTTCTATTCGCGGGCGTTGCTGTTTGTGCGAACGCTACGGTCGACCCTGCGACGAAAGAGAGAATCACCAAAGTTGCCAAAACGGCTGAAAAAAGTTTTGTGCTAATCATTTTTTGCCTCCAAAACAGAGTTGCCTCACGTACGCGCATGATTTTCTATGTATGCTATAAACTTTGCTTTTTCTACTTTCCGACGTCGTATCGTAAGCTTCAAGTCCATTCAAAAAAGCAAATTTGAACTAATGGGATAGAACACTACGCGGACTGCGGCACTTAGTTGAAACTTCGTAAACCGTGTGGCGCGTCAGCGCCCGCGATGCTCGTGCCCTCAAGTGCTTAGCAGGGCAAAACATATCACGGCGCGCAATTAACTCCCTTGCAATCTTCAAAAAAACATCAGAAAATGGAGCACACGACTATGGTTGACACCCCCTCATACAAGGTTGAAAAAAAAGAAGATAGCGTTGAGATTAGAATGTACGCGGCGTATATCCTAGCCCAAGTTGACGTCGAATCAGATTTTGATGGAGCGCTAAGGAACGGGTTTGAGATCCTTGCGCATTACATTTTTGGAGGCAACAGGAAGAAGGAATCAATCTCGATGACGGCGCCCGTTTCCGAGGAAATTCCTATGATGGCCCCGGTGACATCAGAAAAGATATCGATGACTGCCCCAGTAACTGAAGAACAAGCGGGAGAACGCGTGCACCGAATCTCCTTTGCCATGCCTTCGAGGTTCACCCTCGAGACACTTCCAGAGCCACTAGACAAGCGGATCGCGTTTAAAGTCGTTGAGAGCAGGAGAACCGCCGCGATACGATTCTCAGGGCGTGTGCACGAGAAGCTCGCGGCTCAGAAAACCGAGGAACTGAGGGACTGGCTCGCAAGGAACGGCATTGCACCAAAATCAAACTTTATTGTTGCCTTATACAACCCGCCGTTCATACCTGGCATCTTTAGAAGAAATGAGATCATTGTGGATATTTAACGTTTGCGCGACGAGTAACGTAACGTAACGCTCACTGTACCCGCTCAGTAGATCGCGGCGCAGGAGGCTTTTTTGTGTCTTACGTAATAAAGCTCATACCGATCCGACGCAAGGAAGAATTGGCCGATCGGTTCGGCGCTCTAGCTCTGTACGAGGTCAAATCGGACGTCTACGGGTGCTGCATTAAGCTGCTCACCGACACGCAATCAGTCGCAACACGCTGGGGCCAGAGCTTCTATTTTATGTCCCAAAACATACGATCGCACGGACGCCTTTATGTCGTCAACGGGCCGGCGGAAGCGCAGAATGCAGTGTATTATGACCCGCAATCAAAGACCGCGTTCCTTCTAAACTTCGACTACTACGGCTGGATCAAGTCGCTGGCGCTGAGCGTCGCAGGAGACGTCCTTGAAGACGAACACGACATCTACTCGATACACGGAGCCTGTCTTGACGTGAATGGACACGGTGTGTGTATCCTCGGTGAATCAGGAGCGGGAAAGACGACCCACACCTACGGCTTGCTGAGGCGTCCGGAGGTGCGCGTTGTTTCGGACGATTGGTTCTATGCGCGCGTTTATGGGCGAGATATACTCGCATACAGCTCGGAAAAAAATTTCTACATACGCGCCGATCTCGCGAAAATCTGGAGCGAGTTTGATTGGCTCGTTGAGCGCGCTGAGTTGGATGGCGAAGGCCGCGCTGTCGTCGATCTCCGACTGGCAATTGGAAAAGGGCGTCTACTGCCCCTGACGACGCTTAGAAAACTGATTATTCTTAAACGCGATGCTCACGATCCAGAGATCGTTCGCAAGCTCACGGCTGCTCAGGCGTTGGCAACCATTGAGCGCAATAACTACTTTAATCCACACTTGCTGGTGAGCACGCCGTTCAAACGGAGGCTTCGCAAGAGGTTCTTCGGCGCGCTTCTTCAAAGGGTGGCGGTGTACGAGGTTAATACAACAGAGCAGCCTGATCAAAGTCAACAGCGCATAAGAAAAATCGCGAACTCGTCGTAATCCCGTGCGCATCCAAACGCGAAGGATAGATTTTAGCTTTGATGGATTGAGGTTAGATTTGTTCTGTGACGCTTATTCTAGGGAAGCTTATCGGACACTCGATAATGGCCCAAAGAAGCGTGAAAAGAAACACGCCAACTTCACGCTGCCGTCCAACTGACACACACGAAAGCTGGAAAGTTGTCACCGGATTTGAATCCCACTCATTTTTAGAATGTGCACAACGCAACAGCTTTATAAGATTGCTTAAAAGAATTGTATTTTGCGTGCCCGATCCAGAAAAGCCTTCAAATGAGCAGTTTTGCCGCTTTTGTGGCGCCTCAACGCTTCCGAATGACAACTTCTGCCGGCACTGCGGGGCGGAGATGCAAATCTCAGGCACTTCTGCTGAGCACACTGTGCCGCGACCTGCGGTCCAAGAACACTCAAAACCATCGATCAGTCTATCAACGGCTGTGCTGTTGATTTGGCTTCTCGGTACTCTCTCTTTCAACTACTCTTTGATTGTGAACGCGGAACCAGCAGGCTGGTGGTCTTTCACAATCTTAGGATCCGGAGGCGCAAATCTCTTGCTATTGCTGGCAGTTGTCTTGGTGGCTCTTCATTACTACTACGCTGGCGGCGATACGCTCTTTCCTGTCGGCTGGGGGCCGCTCGTCAGTATCCTAGCGGTGGCGCTTATCATCTTCAACGATGCCTATTTGTACGCCATCGAAATACCGGCCTTTCCTAATCTAGTTCTCCTGCTTTTCGCTGTCTTTTTGTACGTAGTCTTGCTGCCGCTTTGTTACTTCGAGTATAAAAAGGAAATCAGACAGCCAACGGCGCAAATGGAGCCAGAGCAAGCGCGCTTAGGATTAGGACGAACGAGCTTTGGTGTGCGAAGGCGCGTCGATGAGCTCAAAGATCGCGCTCGGACTATGCAAAAGCGAATAGGGCGGGACCTTACCCTCCTCATTATTGCACTGCCGATCATTTTTCTTGAGCCCTATCACTTGGGGGTGCCGCTACCTGTGAGCGAGGGTCGCTACATTACCGACGGCGTATGGATAATCTCTGCCACCTTTTTGTTCGCTTTCGCGTGGCGCATGCGGGCATCACTCAGAAAGTCGCGCTTTGCTGTCATCAACGTCAATCGTCCTCACGAAGAAGTCTCGCGGCAATTGACGCTCGAAGGCGAACGCGAACAGCGGGCCATATTCCTGGTCGTTTTTGCAGCAATGGCTGCCTTTGAGACTGACTTAGTGCTTCGACCGTTAACAAGCGGCGAGAGCATTTTAGTCAATCAGGTCTACATTCCATGTCTATTTTTGCTTGCTGCTTTGCTGTGTTTTCTTATTGGCAGCTGGGCGTTTACCGGGAGCGCACTGGGTGAGATCCACCTTGTAGAACCCTCAGCAGCTGATGAGCTTGGTGAGGGTGTAGGCGTGATGCCTAATAAGGTTCTGAAGGGTGAAACTCACAGCCTCCTAATGGACTTCGATGTCGTGGGGCGACCATCGACGAACGGTAGCGTGCAATCCGGGCGCTATTATGAGGCAGTGCTTCACGCCCCGGGGGTTGACGTCGACGCCGACAAGCGACACACTCTTTTTGAGCCCCCAGCAACGCTTGTGGCTATGTGGAACTGCCTCTTCCGCGCTGGCGGTAATCAAGCAGTACACGTCGTTTTAGAAGCTGTAACGCCACCTAAACCGTCAAATACGACCTTGCCGCCCAAGCGGGAGACACTCTTTGCCTATTCACACGACGTGGCGGTTGAAAGCGTCTTTACCGGCTCACGGGAGAACATGCTGGGGCTGTTAAACATCGCGGTGACAGTGGGTAGCATCTTACTCACCTCGGTGGTCAGCATAAAGCCGTTCTTATAAGCATCTTTGCGTCACCGCCCACCCGATCAAGGAACGCAACGCACGGTCAAACGCCATCACCGGTATGATCGGATAACGGATGGTGAAGGTGCCTCGTAACATCGTGCATCTCCTACTACCGCCGTGAATAGACGGCGACCGGCGATGCTTGGATTTTAAGACGTAGTTGGGCCTGCACTCAACGGCGTTTGCACAACCAAGACTGCAGAATTACCGGTCGGCGAGTTCCCATCGGTGAGAGCGGCAACGCCTACTTCTGAACTATTGGTAACGCCCAGCCACGTGCCTGCGACAGTGTGCAACGTGACGAACCCCTGAGCTTCGAGCTGGTTAACAACGGTCTGCTGGAAGCGGTGCGCGTCGGTATCTGAGCTTCTTGGAAAGATTGTCTCATTCGCAATGGTCAGATTTTTTCCTACTGTGCCAACGTAGGCGTCGGCGCCAAATACGCTAGTGTGCTCGAACGGCTTGACAATCGAATCTCCTTCCGATAGGTAATAGGTTGTGATCGTATTGGCATAATCAGATTGGCGGAATGCATAAGGTATCGACCAGAATGCCGCTATGATAACGACCGTCACGACCGCGTATAGCACATAGTGTTTGTTGTCCCACGTCGTCCGACGCTGTGATGAAGTTAGCTTAGCTAGGGGCCGCCCTGAAGAATTTTCGACCGCGCGTTGAATCGGGGCGCCACACCTAGCACAAAAGCGCGAGTCTATTTGATTTGCCGCGCCACACCGTGCGCAAGGCGTGTGTTCGTCCATGAGCGCCTCGTAACTGTTGCACCGAGCCACGTTTAGGGCGAGGATGAGAAGTTCCTCAAGCGCAATTTTATGTGCCGCCACACCACGCCGGCCAGCGACAAGGACTAATCATGAATTTTCGCTTTTGGCAGCCGTGGGTGCCAGGTCGATCGTCTGCCACGGCATGGCTCGTCAAGGCCCTTGAAAGTATCGTTCAGGTGATATCACATCTGAGCCGTTCATTGCGCACGACTGCCTCAAACGTAGACTACTAGCTCCTAGTCTTCGTTCGTGGTCGTAGTAGCTCACGGTTGGAGCCTATGCCGGCACCACGTTGGCAGTCGCTCACGTCTGCACGACAATGAGTTGATCAGTAATGAGGTTGTCGATTTGCGTAATCACTATATGTTGATTCCCCTCGTCGAGTTCGTACTGTTTGTACGTCTGTGGTGCGTGGCCGGTTGCATTCTGATACGACCCTGCGCCCGGGTAAACCGTGCTGAGGCCGAATCCTGTCAAGTTCATAGCATTAACGTAATTTGTGGCGTCTTGTGTCGTTGGAAATACTTCGTAGGTCGCATTAACACTCGTGGTCTGGTTTGATGTTTTATTGAGCTCAGTCAATTGTAAGGTCGCAGCTGTGTTGTTAACCCAGTCGAGCTCCCACCGTGTGATTTGTAAATTGTTATTCGAATATACTTGGTTCTTGTAGGCTGCTAGGTAATTTTGCAACAAAGTGTTTCGTTGTGCGGCTGCACTTTGCGAAGCGATTGGCGTCTGATTGCTTGTTTGATTGCTAGAAGTGCAACCACATGTCCCGATCAGTAATGCCGCTATGATTGTTATACATACGGCTAACGTTAATGGCTTCATTTTTCCTCCCTCGTTAATGAAGAACAATACCTCAGACAGCCTTTGTGAAGCTTAAGCGTGTTGGCTGCGTGCGAGGCACGTTTCAGGCCGCCTTTCTGATTAACGGCTTGTGTTAGGCCATGAATGGAGCTTGGAGTTAAAGAAAACGCGATTTAAGTTATTTTGCATGTAGCATATGAAGTCAATACGACGGGCCAGCCTGAACAAAGCCACACGCGCATAAGAGAAATCATTTTTCCGGGTCCGCCCTGTAGCCTTTTTGGAGGGTATTGCAGAGCTTTCCGAGCACCTAGGGTCGTGCCCTTCTTGCGAGATGGATGTTCTTTTGCTGTCTATGAGGGGCCGGCGTGCACGAGTCGTCGACGTGCGTGCAAAAACAGGAAGTAACCACGCTGAAAACGGGAAAAGCATAAGAATCCGACATGAGCTATGAAACTATCCCAAAAATAGGAGGAGATACCATAGCAGCAATGTATAAACAGCTTGTCCTTGCGATTTTCCCGAGCGAAACCGCTGCCGACCAGGCAGCCGCGGAGCTTAAGGGATGGGAGA
>DASPOC010000060.1:0-4072 GCA_035626195.1 Bathyarchaeia archaeon
AATCGTCCCGTTAGGATTGATGCGCGAGCGCCCCTGTACTCACGTGACGCAAGCTGCACGAGCACTCACTCGATCAGTCGAGTTGCTCAGCGTGCGCAAAGTAAAGGACTACGCCCCGGGAATTGCACATGTAGTCGTGGATGCTACGATAAACTGAGCTCGCGTTTGACGCTGGTGGCAGCGTCAACCATCACCTTAAGCTTTTGAAAAGCCACTTCCCTTTTCTGAAGGCGTAGCCCACAGTCGGGATTTATCCACATATCTGCACCAAAGACGTCTATGCCGCGCTCGATTCGCTTCTTTACCGTTTCTACCGATTCGACATCTTGGCGGTCAGTGTCGACCACGCCGAGTGCGACTTTTTTTCCATGACCTTCAAATGCAGCTCCTGTCAATTTTTCTAACAAAACGGGGAATTTCGCTGCTTCGACGCCAATGAATTGCACGTTTTCCAGCTTCAGCAGCTGCTCATAATCCTTGTACGATGCAACGTGGGGGTGAAGCTTCACAGGAACCTTTATATTGTCGACCGCGACGTCAACAAACCTCAGTACTTTTTCGACCTCCACATTATACAAAACGGGTTCATCGATCTGCAAAGCCTCTGCTCCGGCACGAACGAGTTGCTCTGCTTCAAAGCGGAGCGCTTTTGCCAGGTCATCAAGCAAGCGCGGATCGAGACTCGACCTGTACGGCGCTCCAGCACTCAAAGACGAGGATGCGGCGAGCGTAGCAGGACCGGTCATGATCCCTTTGATTTTAGCGTCCGTTCCTGCACACTGTTTTGCCAAAATGAGGTCGTTTACGGTAATAGCTCTTAAGGGTCGAGTAATTTTTCCCTTTATGTACGAGCGACCCCTCTCGCTTTTCATGCCCGGAATCCCTGCTGCAAATAGGCTGACCATATCCGCTCTGACCTGGCCATCAGAGACCAGATCAATGCCGGCTCTGAGTTGATCGGCGACTGCAGCCTCAATCGACGTGACGAAAGGATCCTTTCCCGCCATAAGATCGTGAAGGCTCATTTTTGCCTTCAGCGCTTCTCCGATATCGTGCGTTGGGTAGCTCCCGACGGTATTGGTGCATAGTCCCATTCAGGCCATCCTCCGTTGCGCGACCTCGGTTCGCAGCTTTAAATAGGTTATGTGTAGGGGGTGCTCCCCGCTTCAGTTGCACAGCTATCGCGACCTTTCGACGCCGGCAGACAGACGGATTGTCTCCCGACATTGATTGTTAAGGAGCTTTTGTATCGCGTTTTCAAGGTCAGGAAGGTGCCGTGAATAAAAAAGGTGCGTGGGGCACCTGCAATCTGACGAGCCAAAACCCGTGACGCCGGTCAGCACCGGGTTTAGCGCTAAATCGCGCGCCATTTCACATTCGATGCGATCGCTGGTTACGATTTTACTTATCCCGATTATCTGTGCAACGGCGGAGAGATAATCGATGTGCCACTTGTGCGTCTTGTTGCGCCCTGTAGACACATCCACGTGGCGTGCAACGCGTTTGAACCCGCCCGACCCCATCGCCGACCCTACGTAAGCGTAAAAACCTGGCGCAAATTGGATCGTCCGGAGCTGCCCCACCGTCACACGTTTGGCACGGACCAACGAAAGAACTAGGACGTAAACACCTCTGGTTACGTTACTCTGGGCCTGCCGCTGCAATGGCGAGCTTAAGGGACTGTTTAATCTGTTCATTTACGTTGCTTGCGGTTACCCCTCCGTGTCCAGGATATAGCACGCTGACGTCCAGCGTCACTAACCGCGAGATCGAGCGTATCAGGTCACGCGAGCTTCCGCCAGGCAGATCAGTACGACCAACGCTACCGAACGGAAAAACTGTGTCTCCGGAAAAAAGGCTTTTCGACTCGGCCTCGTAGAGGCAGATGCTTCCAGGAGTGTGTCCGGGAGTGTGGATCACGCGCAGCGTCGAGTCACCAAGATCAATTTCATCGCCGTCTGTAAGCATAGTGTCGACGCGATACTTAGGCGCGTGTGCGCCAAAAAAATGTGCCGCGGAAGCGCTCGTCCCGATTGCTTTTGCGTCGGCTTCGTGCATCATTACGACTGTCTTGCCACCAAGTTTCAACTGATCTAAGGCTGCCGTGTGATCGTAGTGCAAGTGCGTCAAAATGATGCAACACGCTTCTTCCAGCGGCAGCTGTTTGGCTGTCATTACAGATCCGAGATCAACAACAGCTTTTTTTCTTGCACTTAACCAGAAGGTGTTGCTCTCATAAGACCGCGAAAAGGTATCCACACGCACTTCGATACATTACGGCGCGCAGTGAGATAAAGCTTAGGCCCGATCTGCCCAAGGCCAGCACTGCTCACATTTTTAAGCAACAAGAGCGTAATTATCATACGAGGTGTGAGCGGACCCGCGATTAAACTAGCACCATGACACTATTAACAGAAGCCAAAAAAGGGTTAAACGACGACATAAAAAACGCTGCCAAATCAGAGGGCATATCAAGCGATAAACTTAGGCGCCTCATCGCCGGTGGACGCAGCGTTATACCTAAGAACGCCACTCACGATATCGCGGCGGTCGGCATAGGCGAGGCGCTGCGCACAAAAGTAAACGCCAATATTGGCACGTCCGTGGACCACATCGACAAAAGCGAAGAGCTCGCTAAGGCACGAATAGCGCTGAGATACGGTGCAGATACTGTTATGGATCTATCGACAGGGGGGGATCTAGATAGTATTCGGCGGCAAATTCTGCGAGAGATCGAAGCCCCGATTGGCACGGTGCCACTATATCAGGCAGCAATGCGGCGAGACGCTGTTGTATCAATGACGACAGATGACATGTTCGACACGGTTCGCAAGCACGCCCAAGACGGCATTGATTTCATGACAATCCACGCCGGGGTCAATTTGAAATCCCTCGAAGTATTGAAGAAGAGCAAGAGAATTATGGGAGTCGTCAGCAGAGGCGGCGCTTTCACCATTGCGTGGATGGTTCACAACGGCGAAGACAACCCCTTCTACGTCGAGTACGATTATCTCCTTGAGCTCGCACGTGAGTATGACTTCGTGATCAGCCTTGGTGACGGCATGAGGTCAGGATGCTTGCACGACGCAAGCGACCGCCCTAAGTTCATGGAATATATACAGCTCGGAGAGCTCACACAGCGGGCGCGCGAAAGCGGTGTTCAGACCTTGGTTGAAGGACCTGGTCACGTCCCACTTAACGAAATCGAGGCCAACGTCAAAGCGATGAAATCGTTGACAGACGGTGCGCCACTCTACCTGCTTGGACCACTTGTAACGGACATAGCGCCCGGGTATGACCACATAACAGGAGCAATCGGAGGCTCTCTTGCTGGAATGTTTGGAGCCGATTTCTTGTGTATGACAACGCCGTCAGAACACCTCGGGTTGCCAACACCAGACGACATCAAGCAAGGTGCGATCGTCACAAAGATAGCCGCTCACGTTGCCGACCTGGCGAGGGGAATGCCCCGCGCGCACAAGCTGGACGAAGAGATGGCCAAATCACGGGCCAGCCTGGACTGGGAAAAACAATTCCGCCTTTCAGTCGATCCAGATCTAGCTAGAGCGAAATTTAGCTGCCACAATCGACAGACCGATGCGTGCTCCATGTGCGGAGAATTTTGTGCGATAAAAATAGCAAAAGCGGCGTTAAGCAACTCAAAGAGCTAGTTCGTTGCGAAGTGCAGCTCATTCTTTCGTGCTACTATTTGCTCGCAGAATTCTCAGGGCGAATAATGCGGCGTTTTTCCCGCCATCTATTCCGACGGACGCCACCGGAACTCCCGCCGGCATTTGCACTATCGAGAGCAGCGCATCCAGCCCGCTGAGCTTAGTGCTTACCGGGACGCCGATCACGGGGACGGTTGTCTTTGAGGCGATAATGCCTGGAAGAGCTGCAGAGAGGCCTGCGATAGCAATATAAACCTTAGCATGAGCTTTTCTAAGATATTCATCGAGGCGCGTTGGCTCTCGATGCGCGGAGATAACCTCCAGATCATACGCAACGCCCGCGTCCTCGAGTATCTCTATCGCTTTTTCGGCGACGTACATATCAGAGGTGGAGCCCACCA
>DASPOC010000061.1:0-7636 GCA_035626195.1 Bathyarchaeia archaeon
ACGTCCATCCTGACGATGCCGGCGGGATAGGAGATGTACGTGCGGACGACGGGAAGCAGCCGACTGATAAACACGGCAGCTTCGCCGTGCTTTGCAAACCACTGCTCGGCGCGGTCAAGCTCGCTTGCGCGTATGAGTACGTATTTGCCGTAGCGTTCGAGCAGCGGCCTGCCACCGTACGCACCGATTCCGTAGGCAATCAGGGAGCCGGCGAGGCAGCCGAGCGTACCGGCAAGGGTGACGCCGAGAAGGGTAAGTCGCCCTTCCCAGACGACGTACCCAGCAAAGGGCATGATGATCTCGCTCGGCGCCGGAAAGCCGACACTCTCAAGCGTCATCCCGACGAAAACGCCTGCATAGCCGAGCCGCTCGATGGCGGTTATGACAAAGTGGCTGAGCGTCTCAACGATGCTGATGGCGAGCACGCGTCACCTCCCGTCCGGCAGCCAGCCACGCGTCGTGACCCCCAACGATCGCTTTTCTGCCTGCTCTAACGTCGGTATGCACCTCGATTCCTCGCACCGTCTGAGTCGTCAGGACACCTCCCGCACAGCGGCAAGGCATCAACAATGGCCGTTATGGCCACGCCGTAGAGCTGAGCCGCGCGAAGGATGATAAGCCTTACCCACGACGCCGACACGTGCCCGGCAGATGAGATCGGTGAAGAGGTCGACGAGATAGCCCAGCGGAAGGCGGTAACGAGAGTTCAAAAAAAAAGCGAGGCGCCGAAGCATATCAGCAGCGCGCTGCGATACGACGCTTCGGGTGCGACGAGCTATTAGGCGGTCTCAACGTATCGGCTGGAGAAGCGAAGTAGCCAGCCGGCTGTTCCCACGCCATAGCCGTAAGCTCTGCAGATGCGATTTATTGCGATTCCCGCCGAGCGTGCAAGGCAACGAATCGTTCGTCACCGGCCCCATAGCTGCCACAGCGGGATAATGGCGAGCGGATAAACGGCACCAGATTACCTCAGGCGCTACAGCACTCGCCGTGTTCTTATTTGCTTTTATCTCTTTAGGGTGCTTGCGAGGCTCAGTTTGCTATTGCCGCGGGCAAGAACGCGAACGCACCGTTATGCGTCGTTTTGATAAATCTAAGGGTTCGACCCTGCGAGCTCGCGAAACTTGCGCGGCTAATGGGACACGGGACGACGGCTTCCCGCTTTGCTATCATATACGTGCAGATCGGTTGCGTGTGAGATCATTACAACACATCATCCCTCTGTTTGAGCCGATGGCTGCAACACGCTACCGCGACGTGTGTCGACTGAGACCCAGCTGTACGCCACTATCGTCCTCGATCTTCAATGTATAGAAGGACGATGACTATGAGTGGGATAACGATGCCAGCAGCGCGGTTCCACTCAAACTGCGCGTACGTCATATACGCAAAGCCGACCACTAAGATAAGCAATAGTATATAATCGATGATTCTAAGCGTATTCAACTGCCTCACCTCCCCGTATTTCGTTCTACCTAACTCACACCTGCCGAGCACTGCTCAGCTGAGTACCTAAGAATTGTGCAACGACTTAACCGTTGCCTTTTGGCTTCATCCCGTCGCCGTCTCGAGGTCCAGAAGTCGTCCTCGAACTCGAGGGGTATCACGGGTTGGTCCGGTATCGTGGACGGTGTCACGCCTGTTTTATAGGCAAATATCGGTTTATCACCGCGCAGTTAGGTTTGCGCGTAAAAAAGCGGGCGTACCGAAAGAGCCGCAAAACTAAAGAGCCATTGTCGTGTCACTTGCATTGAGGATGGCATCATGGTTAACGTGTTAGTAGTCTACTATTCGCGCACCGGAAATACCAAAACGATGGCCGATGCGATAGCCGACGCGGCGCACGAAGAAGGCGCTGTGGTCAGACTCAAAGAGGTGGCCGAAGCGTCAAATGATGACCTTGTGTGGGCTGATGGCATCATTATCGGCTCACCGGTGTACTTCGGCCTACCGGCAAGCGCGATCAAGAAGTTCATCGAAGACTCGGTCAGTGTCAGGAGGCAACTCGAAAACAAGGTCGGCGCTGCCTTCGTCAGCTCTGGACACCGCGCAGGAGGCAGGGAAACCACCATTATGGCGCTCCTCCAGGCCTTCATCGTGCACGGCATGGTCGTATGCGGCGACCCGATCTCCTCTGGGGGACACTTTGGCGCGGTTGCTACTGGGGCGCCTGACGATCAGGCCTCTCAGGAGTGTGGGGGTTTGGCGAAAAAAGTGGTAATGCTCGCCACGAAGCTGCAACGCGGGTAGCTGCGCTCGTGTGCGATGATGGGGATCCTGTCGGAAACGCGCACCCGAGAGTTTACGCTTACGCAAAAAAGACGCATTATGCTTCGTGATATATCCGCCTCAGGTCGTTTCCGTACCGTGTTATAGTGGCGGCGCCACCCCCCTTGTCGGAGCGCCCCGATGACAGCGATGCACGGCGGGAGGTGTGAGAGATGAGAACGCGTACCAAGTTGATCGCGATCATACTGCTGCTCATTGCGGCGGTATTCAGCGCGTACTACTAAGTAGGGCACGCATTCAGTTACCTTCAGAGTGCGGGCATCGTCTTGATGCTTGTCGTGATCGTGCATTTGGTTGCCGAAAAGCAGGCATAGGACAGCGGTCGTAACCGAGCCCGGAGCCAGATTGCACACGACAGAAGCCGCGACGCTGTTTACAGCAGGAGGGGATGTGCGCGGGATTGCGGCTTTTTTGATCGAGCGGAGAAGCTTCTAAATTTTGCGCCTAGAAAGGCTTAAGCCCTTTCCTTCCAAAATCTGTCTGAGAACGTCGCACTTTTCGCCATAACGCTACACAACCGACGGTCGGAACAAACTCGTGACAGACATATTCCAGCTCACCCTCGCATTCATCTACGCGCTCTTCATGCCAGGATTTGCCATGTCGCTCGCGATGTTTCCCCGGCTCAACGAGCTCGAGATCACCGAGCGGCTGGCGCTTTCGGTCGGGCTAAGCCTCACCATCGTAATCGCCCTAGGGCTGGTTCTCGGCTACGCCCAAACCCTTTTAGCCGCAACCGGCGGCATCACCGCGTACTCACTGTTCTTCGGCATAGGCATTATAACCGTATTTTTCCTCGCGATATGGGTATTGCGAAGGGCGGGGCTGGCAGTTGTCGAAAGGCGCGAAACGGCGCGACCCGAACGCGAGATGGTATTAGACGCGAGCACTGCCAAGCCTGTGCGCCCAGAGGACACGACACAAGCAGAGGCCAGACCGCGCAGGCGCTGACGCCTGCCGCGGCGCGAAGACGGCCGACCCAGGCGTAAGGAGTCTCGACCCAGGCGCGACACGTAGCTGCAACCGTAGCCAACCTATGCAACGCTTGAACCGTTCTCCAGCGGTATCGCTGCCCCTCACAGCATGAGCAATCCGGCTCGCAGAACCCCCCTCTGTTGTAACTAAATCAAACGAGAAGCCCCTCGCGAGAGCTGGAAGAGTGGTCACTGCATCCACTGGGGGGTACTAGGAGATTCGCCGAGCGCCCTTCGTCGGCGTTTTCGGGATAGTGGCTTATATCCTCTGAGTCACTCTTTATCGGAGGCCTTGATCGAGGCCTCATCCGTATTGAGAGGAAATTTGAGAGAGAGATGGATTATGAAAAAGAGATGAATGACCTTAAAGAGCGCGTGTCCAAGCTCGAGCATCGCCTGGACGACTTACGATCAGAGGTAAAAACGCTGTATAACTATATGGAGCGCGACAGCGCCGGTCTGCGACGACGCTGTGCCCTCCGCTCAGCCGCGACGAGAGTGCGGCTATTTTTTTACGCCTCTGACGGGTGTGGTCTTTACCGGTTGAGCAGGTAGACCGACGCGTTCAAAGCGGTGGCGATGGTCACCCATACGATGTAGGGCACGAGTAGGTACGATGCCCGCGGGTCCACCTTGTAGAATTGATAGATGGTAGCGGCGATCAGTATCCACAGCGGCACGATGGTGAGCAGACCGTACAGTGTGTTCTGCAGCCCAAAAAAGGCTAACGTCCAGACAACGTTGACGGTGAGCTGTGCAGCGAAGAGCGCAATCCCGATGTCTCTTGTGCGCGTTCGAGGCGATCGCCATATGAGGAACAACGCCAGGCCCATCAAGATATAGAGAATCGTCCAGACGGGCCCGAAAGCCGCATTCGGTGGAGTGAACCAGGGCTTGTTGAGCGCGGCGTACCACGTTGGGATGGAGGTGAGGGTAAACACTGACGACCCCAAACCCACTAACAACGGCACTGCGACGGAGACGATCAGTTTAATGACGTCTACAGCTTTCATCGAGGATTTGTGGCATCGCCTCCTATAAAGCGCTTTGGTAATTGTTTGGGCATCTGCTTGAGCGCCTCTATGATAAGAGATGGCCCATAATCGTCTGGATGATCCGCGCTCCAGCACCTGCATTTGTGCGACTCTTTTTACAGCGACGCACGATGGTTTCAATCCTTCGAAAGCTGCTATGTAGCGTTTTACGAGAGAATTGCTACCGGCTCGCAGCACACCTAAGTCACCCCCCAACCAGCATACTCGCCACAAACCGCTGATCCGACGCCACATCACACGCACGGCGAATAGCGAAACGTAGCTCGGCGCCATCCTCGTCTACCTGTAGGCGGTTGCTGATGCCCACCGGTTATTCGCTATCAGTCGCTGAATCATCGAAATGCAAATTCGGCGAACACGATCGCGGCCACTGCCTATGCGTTAAGTATAACAGAAGGGCCCGACTCCAATCGCATCAATCATCGCTAAGGGAGTGGACGCATGTCCCGCGTAGTTCGCGGACGTGCTACAGTTCTTTATACGCTCAGATCGACTTACCCAAGAGGAGAGCCTATGGACGCAGAAGAAGAGAGAAAGGAGCTTACTATAAGGGCAAGGAAGCTTTTTTTTGAAACGCGGCGCTGTAGACATTGTCTCACCTTGACCGGAATTGATCTGCAGCATCTTACGCATCACACGGCTTAACTCCCTGTTCTTCTGAATTGATATGATCTAAAATAATCGCTAAACAATCGCCGAAAAATTATTAAAAGCTGGTCTATCGCTCGGCTCGTAACCAACATTACTACCCTGTAGGCCACAAATAAGGGTGCTATACTGGCAAGAGAGTAAGGACAAGACGGAGATAAAGGAGAAGTACTTAATGGCAAGGAAGTAAGGACAAGACGGAGATAAAGGAGAAGTACTATAAGCGCAAGTCGTTGCGTTACCTCTACGGAGGTGAAGCGATATGGTTTTGGATATGGTTATCGCGCAGCTAGTGGTGCCTGCCTGGTTCGGCATTTTGACCTATGTAATGTATGGATTGGCATACATCGGCATCAGCGTCATAAACATTATACACTTTATACCTTGATAATTAGTTTAGCTTAAGTGACGATCCTACAGACGCACGAGAATAGCAGAAACAAGGGTAATACATGGGAGTCAGCACGTCAACGATAAATCTAACAAAGTTCCGAGCCCGGACGATGCGTATTTGCCTCGCTGCTTTGTTATAAACAGAAGTCTCATTTTGTCCCCCCCTTTTATTTTTTCAATCATTTCTGCGCCATTCTCGCTTTGTAATAGCGTCTTGCTTTTCCTAGTTGGATCAAACGCTTTACGTAATTGCTACCGCGTTCGCCCACCAGATTGCGATGTTCTTGGTATGCCCTTTGTAGGACGCGCTAGCCTAAGCGACGATCCTGCAGACGCACAAGAACGGCAGAAACAAGAGTGCTACGGGGGAAGAAAAGCCAAAAACAGCCACCAGTGAACGTGTGCAGGTCATATGTGTGCCGCCGCCGGCAGTCGTCAACCGTACCAACGCGTGCCACTGAGAGCAGAGTCACTGCACAGGTTTGCGAATTTCTTGGGTCGTTTTTACTTCTTGCAAAAGCGTGTGCTGACGTTCGCTACATACTAGTGATTTGCTTGAACACTAATTGGCGAATTCAGAGCTCGTATCGACGGCATGTATGGCATCCGAGATAAGCACAATGTCAGAAAGGTAATTCATGGTTATATTATTTGATTAACCATTATTAGTTGCTGATGAAGAATATCAAATTGTATTAATTTGCTGATGAAAAATATTACAATGTGTTAATACAACTTGCTGAGATTGTGATGCAGTAAATGGAAAGGAACGGCAGGGAAGTAAAGGAAACGGCAGAGAAGAAGAAGCAAGGGTGCTATACGAAATCAAAACGAAAAAAAGAAGTAATATAAGGGAAAAAGAGGGAAGCCCCTATAAAGCAAGGTAGGAAGGCAAGGTAGGGCCAAATCAAGGGAGGTGAAGCGATATGATTGACGTAATAGCTACAGCTATGCCCGCACTAGCAGCTACTGCACCCCCAGTTATCAAAGAATACGTGTTGCCCGCTGCTCAAGCTATCTGGACAGTAACTTACTACATCGTGACTTTCGTATTAGTAATGATCGGCCTTTTGGCTCCATAACTGCTCGTCTAAGGACAAGCAGGGTTAAATAAAGGGAGGTGAAGCGATATGATTGGTGTAATTGGTATTGATCTTTTGCTCTTAGCTGTTACAGAGGCTGTCTGGACAGTAATTTACTATATCGGCTCTTTCCTATTGACAATGCTCTACATTTTCATTTAGCCGAAAACGGCCCGTCTAAATCCCGATGCTCCAATGGTGGCGTTCCACGTAAGAGCAGTGGGCTGTAGCCGACAACTGGCCGTTTCAATCCCGACCCTGCAGACGCACAAGAACGGCAGAAACAAGAGTGCTACGGGGGGAGAAAAGCCAAAAATGGCCCGCCAGCGAACGTGTGCAGGTCATATGCGTGCCGCCGCCGGCAGTCGTCAACCGTACCAACGCGTGCCACTGAGAGCAGAGTCACTGCACAGGTTTGCGAATTTCTTGGGTCGTTTTTACTGCCCGCACAAGCTTGTGCTGACGTTAGTTTCATACCGGTGATTTGCTTGAACTTCAATTGGCGAATTCAGAGCTCGTATCGACGGCATGTGTGGCGGCCCTGTGAGATAGCACCGTGTCAGAAAGGCAATTCATGGTTATATTAACTGATTAAACATTTAGTTGCTCAAGAAGAATATTAGATTTTGTATTAATGCATATTGCTGCGTTTGAGATCCAGTAAAGGAAAAGAAGGGCAAAGAAGTAAAGGAAAAGGCAGAGAAGAAGAATTAAGGGTGCTATACGAAATCAAAACGAAAAGAAGAAGTAATATAAGAAAAAAGAAGGAAGCGCCCTATAAGGGCAAGGTAGGGTTAAATCAAGGGAGGTGAAGCGATATGTTAGAGATTCTTATTCCCGCATTACTAGCTGTTGGTGCTTGGTTTTTGGCGGCCGGAAGCACTGGCGCCCTTATATTAGCCATATTAGCTGCTTGCTGACGGAAACCGAATTGGTTGCAGGGTACGCAGTTGCATTCGGTGTCATCGGGACCAGGCAGTCAGCTAAGCGACGATCCTGCAAGCGCACAAGAACAGCAGAAACAAGGGCACTACAGGGGGTGAGCATGTCAATGATAAATCTAACAAAGTTCCGAAGCCCGGACGATGCGTATTTGCCTCGTTGTTTTGTTATAAACAGGCTGTCCCCCATTATTTTTTTCAATCATTTCAGCGCCATTCTTCCTTTGCAATAGCGTCTTGGATACCTTTTCCTA